>JAMPYD010000043.1 GCA_023700845.1 Elusimicrobiota bacterium
AGGTAAAGGCGGGGTTTCATCGACAGGACGTCGGAGGAACGGCGGAAACGGCTGTTTTAGGCGAGAAGGCCGTCGAGGAGCTTCTTGATGTCGGCCTTGGACTGCACGCCGACGCGCTGCTCGACCATCTTGCCGCCCTTGAAGAACAAAATCGTGGGAATCGCGGAGATGCGGAAACGGCCGGGGGCGTTGGGATGCTCGTCGGTGTTGAGCTTGCCGACCTTGACCTTGCCCGCGTACTCCTTGGCGATCTCCTCGATGATCGGGGTCAGCATCCGGCACGGACCGCACCACGGAGCCCAGAAGTCGACCAGCACGGGCTGGGCGGACTCGAGAACCTCCTTGTCGAAGGTGTCGTCGGTGAGCTGGATTTCGGCCATCTGGGAGATTCTCCTGGGGGGAACGGCGGCGACCGTTTCATGATAGCAGGACCGTCAAAACGTGTCAAGCGGAACGGCTCACTTCACGGCGTAGACGGTGATGAGGGCGGAGCGCCGCAGCGCGGCGGCGGCCAGGTCGAACGGAACGGTCAGCAGCTTCGTCAGCGGATTGGCGATCCGGACCGGGATCTTCCGGTCCTTCAGCATGTGCTGGAGGGAGTTGATGAAGCCGAAGGACAGCGCGTCGTGGCGCACCCGGACGACGCGGAAGCCGGCGGCCTCGACCATGCGCCGGAGGCTCTCCTCGGTGAACTGCCAGTAGTGCTCCGGCACGAGCAGGTGATGCCAATAGCGCCCGAACAGGCTCGCCTCCAGGGAGTCGGAGTTGCTCGTGTCGATCGCGATGAGCCCGCCGGGCTTGAGCATCTCATGGCACTTCTTGAGGCTGAGCAGGGGGTCGCGAAGGTGCTCGATGGAGAACCAGGAGGTGATGACGTCGAAGGACCCGGCCGGGAAGGGGGCGTCCTGGACCTCGCCCTTGAAGAACGGGAAGTCCCGGGTGACCGCCTCCGGCACCGGGGAGATGTCCTGGCCGCTGCACGTCCATCCGAGCTCGCGCATGAGGTAGAGGTAGCCTCCGTGGCCGCAGCCGATGTCCAGGATCCGGCCCGGCGGCCGGGGGATCGCCCGGAACAGGCGGTAGTAGACCCGCAGCGGAAGGCTGAGGCTCCCCTGCCAGGACTCGTAGTGCTCGGGGTAGTACAGCCGCATCGACTCCCGGGTCGGGGACGGGCTCGTGAACCGGAACGAGCAGTCGAGGCACTCCACCACGTCGAAGTATCGCTTCGTGCCGCGGCGGAGATTGTCGGCCCGGAGCCAGAGCTTGCTGCGCGTCGACCCGCACAGGCCGCACGCCCGGGCCTCGGTTTGGACCTTGTCCTCGTCCACGCGCACTTCCATGATGTCGGCGTCGCTCACCGAAGCCCCCCCGCCCGCCGCCGGCGCAGCAGCTCCTCGAAGCCGGCGCCCGCGAGCATCAGCACGATGATCATCAGCGGCACGCGGTAGCGGATCGGCGCCTGGCTGATCGAGAAAGCGCCGGTGACGAGGACGATCGTCGGCACGAAGAACATCCGGACCCACGGATCGCGGCGCTTGACCCAGATTCCGAACAGCGCGAGCGGGATGAGCCAGCCGTCGGAGCCGAGGGCGGTCAGGGCGACCACCCAATAGCTGTGCGTATAGGCGCGGTCGTGCGGCAGAAGGCGCCAGAGCTTGACGGAATGCTCGGCCATCGTCGCGACGAACTTCAGCGGGTTCGCCAGGAAGTAGGCCTTGGAGGCCGCCATGTAGGCCTTGTGCAGGGGGATCTCCCCCTCGATCCTCGAGATGGCCTGGAAGGTCTCGTCGGCGCGGAGCCGGCGCGTCTGCTCCTCGCTGCCGAGGAGGTCGTACGGGATCGTCATGCCGATGTAGATCTCGCCGCCGACGTTCGAGGAAAAAGGGATCACCTCGCGGAACACGAGCCAGTTGCGTCCCGCCCACGCCCCGATCATCAGGACGACGGGCAGGGCGAAGGAGGCCCCCCGCGCCAGGCGCATGCCCGGCCTCTCGGTCCAGGCGAGGGCCGCCGCGGACCACAGGCAGGCGGCGGCCCAGGCGCCGTTGGCCAGGCACAGCCACCCCGCGAGGAACCCCGCGCCCAGCGCGGCCGCCGCGCCCTTCCAGCGGACGAGGACGTACAGCAGGAGCACGAGCAGGAACGCCAGGAAGTCCTCCCGGAAAAAGTAGCCGGCGTAGTAGATGAAATAGGGATAAAACACGCAGGCCCAGAACGCGAAGCGGGCCGCGACCGGGGAGAACAGGCGCGCGGTCAGGCCGTACAGGAGGCCGGCGGTCAAAGTCGACAGGAGCACCTGGGCGAGGAACACGTACATCCGGTGCGCCGCGAAGATCTTGTAGATCAGCGCGACGAACAGGATATACCCGGGCTCGCGCCGCGCGGTCGGGACTCCGCCCGGCGGATCGCTGTACACGCCGGAGGCCAGCAGGCCCCGCGCGATCGGCTCGTACTCGTAGGAGCCGATCGCCGTGGGCTGCTCGGCCTTGTGGTAGGCGTGGATCGTAAATCCCAGGCGCAGCGCCAGGGCCAGGACCAGACCGGCGATCAGCTCGCGCCGGCTCACGCGCCCTTCTCCTTCAAACGGTAGATCTCGATGAGGGGGTTGACCGTCGTCGAGGTCGGGTCGATCGAGATCCACGGGAAGAGGCGCCCGCGCGGGAACTCCGCGACCCGCTCGTAGCGCGCCAGCATCGGGCCCAGGTACCTGCGGTCGTCGTGATCGGGGATCGTCAACGCCAGGTACGGCGGCAGCTTCTCGGGCGGCAGGACCGGGGCCAGGCGCGGCTCCATGAACTGCAGGCGGTAGAGGTCGAAGCGGAAGTGCGGGGAGTTCGAGGGCTGGGGATACCGGAGGAGGCCGATCGTCTCGCCCGCGGGGATGTTCTTCTCGATCCACCGCCCGGCGAGGACGTGATTGGAGCGCTCGCCCTCACCGAGGCGGTAGTTGTGCGCGTAGGACAGGCCCTGGCAGGCGAGGCCGGCCAGGACGATCGCCGCCGCCGCCGTGCCGAAGCGCCCCGCCGACCCCTTCTGCGCGCGCAGCTCCTGCAGCAGCCGGCCCGCGAGCAGGGAGCCGACCGCGACCCAGCCCATGAAGTAGCGCACCTGGCGCGCCGACCCGACGTTCCCGATCGTCGCGGTGGACGCGATCGCCGCCAGGAAAACGACGGCGCACAGCAGGAGGACCGGCTCGCGCCGGCCCTTGACCAGGCCCAGCAGCGCGCCGCCGAACATCAGCACCAGCGCGGGATCCGTGACCGAGCGCCGGAGGGCGCCCATGGTGAACAGCCACGGATGCGAGAGGTTGAAGGCGCTGTAGGTCCTCAGCACCTCCACCTCGAGCATCGCCTCGCGGAAATCGAACGCCCAATAAGGGCTCGCGGCGAAAAACACGGCGACGGCGCACAGGCCCGCGAGCAGAAGCCCGGACGCCTCGGGCCCGGGGCGGCAGGGACGGCCGTCCGGCTCGTGCAGTCCGGCCAGGCGCATCGCCCCGGCCGCGCCGACGATCAGGCAGGCGGGCCAGGCCCCCAGGAACAGCGCCACCGCCAGGCCCGAGAGGGCCCCGGCCGCCGCGTAGCGCTTGAGGCCTCCGGACTCGAGAATCCGCGCGCTCCATTCCAAGGTCAGCAGGACGGCGAGCGGCCAGACGCTGTGGGGCTTCATGACGTGCGCCTGGACCACGGCCGCCGGCAGCATCAGGTACAGCGCCCCGCCCAGGGCGCCGGCCTCGGCCCCGACGCGGCGGCGGCCGATCCACAGCAGCATCAAGGCGCAGGCGATGTAGGACGCGACCGAGAGAAGGCGGCCGGCCAGGTACATGCCCCCCATGTCGGCGGGATTGGCCAGATAATGGAGCAAAGAGCTCTTGACCGCGACCAGGCCCGTGACCGCGCCCGCGCCCAGAACGGCTCCGACCGCGTAGATGTACGGGGCGCCGTAGGTGAACAGGTGCGGGTTGAATTGCAGGCGCTTGGGCCTCATGCGCGAGAGGCCCAGCAGGATGCTCTGCTCGTCCTCGTGCTCGGAGCGGAGGTAGAACGAGCGATAGGAGTTGAGCAGCTCCTTCGGAGGAACTTTCCAGCCGGCGGGCGTGACGACGACGCCGGTGAAGGTGCCGCTGGCCTCCGGATTGATCATCAGGTTCGCGCCGAGGACCTGATGCAGGGCGGCCCACGAGGAGGCGAGCTCCTGCTGGAACGCCGGGCCGTCGAGGCCCGGAGGCAGCACGCGCGCCAGGCGCTCCGGCCCCGGCAGGCCCCAGCGGATGCCGTACAGCCCGAGCGTCAGCCCGATCACGATCAGCGCGGATCGTGCGTGAATTGTGGTTATTTGAAAATGCATTTTCGAGCCCGGTCCGATTCATTATTGTATAATTGCGGCGTCAAAGGGCACAAACCATGAAAAAATGCCTCATCACCGGCGGGCTGGGCTTCATCGGATACAACGCCGCCCTTCATTACGCCCGGCGCGGCTACGCGGTCACCGCCTTTGACGACCTGTCGCGCCGCACCGCGCGCCGGAACTTCGAGGAGTTCAAGCGCGACCGCCCGTCCTCCGTCCGCTTCGTGCGCGGGGACGTGCGCGACCCCGGGAGCGTCCGCCGCGCGGTCGCCCGCGGCGGAAAATTCGACCTCGTCCTGCACCTCGCCGGACAGGTCGCGGTGACGACCTCCGTCGTCGACCCGCGCCTCGACTTCGCGATCAACGCGCTCGGCACCCTGAACGTCCTGGAGGCGGTCCGCCTCGAGTGCCCCAAGGCCTTCTTCGTGTTTTCGTCGACCAACAAGGTCTACGGCGGCACCGAGTGGGTCGAGCTCGGCCGGAAGGGCGACCGCTATTTCTTCAAGAACCCGAAAGGCGGCATCAGCGAGGACGCCCCTCTCGACTTCCATTCGCCCTACGGCTGCTCCAAGGGCGCCGCGGACCAGTACGTGCGGGACTACGCGCGCATTTACGGCCTGAAGACCGTCGTCTTCCGCCAGTCCTGCATCTACGGGCCCTGGCAGTACGGCGAGGAGGACCAGGGCTGGGTCGCCTGGTTCCTCATCGCGGCCCTGTCGGGCCGGCCGATCACGCTGTACGGCGACGGGCGTCAGGTGCGAGACGTCCTGTACGTCGACGATCTCCTCGCGCTGTACGACGCCGCGATCGCGCGGGCCCCGAAGGCCGCGGGCCGAATCTTCAACGCCGGCGGCGGCCCCGCGAACACGCTCTCGCTGCGCGAGCTTCTCGCGTGGATCGAAGGCCGCCTGGACCTCGACCTCCGGCCGCGGCGGGCGGACTGGCGTCCCGGCGACCAGAAGGTCTACATCTCCGACATTTCCCGGGCCCGCCGCGTGCTGGGCTGGAATCCCGCGAACCCCGTTCCCGAGGGCCTGGAGAAGCTGCTCGGCTGGCTGAAGCCGCGCTTCGCCGGCCGATGATCTCCGTCATCCTGCTGGCCTACAACGAAGAGAGCTCTCTTCCGCTGTTGATCCCCGAGCTGGAAAGCACGCTCTCCTCGATCCCCGGCCCGCACCGCTTCGTCGTCGTCGACGACGGCTCGCGCGACCGGACCGCCGAGACGGCCCGCGAGCTGGCCGGGAAATATCCCGTCGTCCTGGCCTCCCACCCGGTCAACATGGGCGTGGCCAAGGCCTTCGACACGGGCCTGCGCCTCGCGCTGCGCGACGCGGCGCCCGAGGACCTGATCTTCACCATGGAAGGGGACCGGACCAACGACCCCGCCTGCATTCCCGAGATGGTCCGCCTGCTGCGCGACGGCCGCGACATCGTCTGCGCCTCGCGCTACCATCCCGGCGGGAACTACATCGGCTTCCCCCTCAAGCGCCGGATCCTGAGCGTCGGGGCCAACACCTTGGCCCGCCTCATCTTCCGCGTCCCGGGCGTCAAGGACTACACGATCTTCTACCGCGGCTACCGCGCCGCCGTGCTCCAGCGCGCGCTCGAGGCCTACGGCGACCGCTTCATCGAATGCCGCGGCTTCGCCTCGAACGCCGAGATCCTCGTCAAAACCGCGAAGGCGGTCCCCCTCGACTGCGGCGAGGTCGCGATGATCTACCGCTACGACCTCAAGCCCGGCGTCAGCAACATGAAGATCGCCAAGAACCTCCTGGAATATCTGAAGCTCTTCCTGAATGTCCTCCGCTGACCGTCCCTGCCCCGCCTGCGGCGAATCCGGCGCGCGCCCTCTCTTCGAGAAGGCCGGGTACCGGGTGCTGGAGTGCTCCTGCGGAACCGCGTTCACCGCGCGCCTGCCCTCGGCGGAGGAGCTGACCGCGCATTACGGCCTGGACTACTTCCAGGGCAACCCGGAGAAGTTCGGCTACGTCGACTACTCCGCCGAGGAGCCTTTTCTCCTGCAGAGCTTCGGGGCCAAGGTCGAGCGCCTGCAGCGGACCCCGGGGCCCGGGCGCGTCCTCGACGTCGGCTGCGCCACGGGAGGGTTCCTCAAGCTTCTGGGCCCGGCATGGGAGCGCCGCGGCATCGAGCTGTCGCGCGAGCTCCTCGACTCGCAGGCGGCGACGCCCGGCGTCTCGGTCTGGAACGGCGACTTCCTGCAATACCCCCGGGAGAACGGGCCCTTCGACGTGCTCACGATGTGGGACGCGCTCGACCACATCCCGGACCCCGCCGCGGCGCTGCGCAAGGCGCACGCGCTGCTCCGCCCCGGCGGGACGCTCGCGATGAACCTGGGCGACCGGGACAGCCTTTTCGCGCGCGCGCTGGGCCGGCGCTGGCACCTCTACATCCCGCCGACGCACCTGACCTATTTCACGCGCGGCTCGCTGACCGCGCTGCTCGAGCGCTCCGGCTTCCGCGTCGTGCAATGCGAATACGAGGGCAAGTGGGTGCCGCTGAGCCTGTGCTTCTTCCGCCTCAGCTACATCCTCACGCACCCGTTCTTCCGGTGGCTGTCGGACCGCTTCTCCGAGTGGAGGATCGGGCAGCTCAAGGCCTACATCAACCTGCGCGACGTGATGACGGTCTACGCCGTCAAGATCGAGCCCGCCGGGTCCAGCCGCAGCGCCGAGCCGGTCGGATAGGCGCAGTCGTCGAGCGCCAGCGCCACGAAGGCCTGCGCCGCCACCGCCGGGCTCTTGATCGTCTTCGGATCCTCTCCGGGCGCGGCCGCGGCCCGCATCTTGGTCGCCGTCGGCCCCGGGCTCAGGGTGTAGAAGCGGATTCCCGCGCCGCGCGCCTCGTCGGCCCAGACCTGGGTCATGCCCTCGAGCCCGAACTTGCTCGCGGCGTACGGCCCCCAGCCGGCCGTCCCCTTCCGCCCCTGGCCCGACGACACGTTGATCACCACGCCGCGCTCCCGCTTCTGCATCGAGGCCTTCAGCACCTCGCGCGTCACGAGGAACGGGCCGTCCAGGTTGGCGGCCATCGTCGCCCGCCAGTCCGCGAAGGAGGCCTTGGCCAGCGGGCCCATGGGCCCCAGCACGGCCGCGTTGTTGATCAGGACGTCGATCGGGCCGAGCTCGCGAAGCACGGCGGCGATGAACTCCGAGACCTGCCCCTCGTCGGACACGTCGCAGCTTTCGGCGACGACCTTCGCCCCGAGCGCCCTCAGCTCGGCGGCGACGGCCCCGAGATTCCCCGCGTCGCGGCCGCAGATCGCGACGGACGCGCCTTCCTTGGCGAAGGCGGCGGCCGCGGCCCTGCCGATGCCCTGGCCGCCGCCGGTGACGAGGACCGTCTTCCCTCGGAGGCGTCCGTTCATGGCGGGATTATAATAGATTTCTGATACCATAGCCCCCGATGAAGAAGATGTCCTGGTCCGACGGCCGGTCGATGGCGGCGATATTCATCGCCGTTCTTCTGTTCAACCTCTCGCAGCGCTCCCTCTTCTACAATTTCGACGGCGTCGCCTGCGCCATCGCCGTCGAACTGTCCGACTTCAAGCATCTGGTCCACGGAAACCATCTGGCCTACGGCGTCGTCGGCTGGTGCTTCGATAAGTTGTGGCGGATGTTCGGGTATCAGGGCCAATCGGTGCTCGTCCTCCAAGTCCTCGACTCCGTCCTCGGCGCCGCGGGCGCCGCCGTTTTCTCTTCCCTTCTCCGCCGCATGGGCCGAGGCGAACGCGAATCCGTTCTCGCCGCCGCCGCGCTCGCCGTCTGCCACGCCTGGTGGTTCTGGAGCCTCGAAGCCCAGGTGTACATGCTGGGGGCGTTGTTCGCGGCGCTCGCCGCCCGCGAGGCGTTGTCGGACAAGCCGCGCCCGGCCCTCATCGGGTTGTGGCATGCGGGCGCGATCCTGGGCCATGTCGGGCATCTGATGGCGTTGCCGGCATTACTGTTCGTTCTCACGCGCAAAAAGGGCCCCCGCGAGGCCCTCCCGTATTTGAGTTCTCTCTTCGTCGCCGTCGCCATCCCTTATCTCTGCGCCGGACTCTTTGCCGTTCAACCGTCTTCGTTCAATGAATTGAAGCTGTGGCTGCTCGGCAGCGCCGCCCTCACGACGGACCGCTCGTTCCTGTGGCATTCCGTCCCGCTGTCTCAGGCCGTGCCCGCCTGGGCGGGCATGACTTTGCGCGTCTTCACCGAGTTCGTCGGCCGCCAGGGTTTCGCCTGGTCCGCCGGCGTCGTCCTCGCCGTCCTTCCCGTCCTCGCGGCCGCGCGCGGCGCCGCCGAGAAAAGCCGGGAGGCGCTCTTCTGGCTGATCTGGCTCGCCGGCTACGCCGCGCTTTTCATCGCCTGGGAGCCGTACACGATCGTCTACCGCGTCAGCGACCTGATCGCGCTGTGGGCGCTGGCGACCTTGGGCCTGAAGGCTCTTCCCGCGCGGGCGCGACTGGGCGCCTTGATCGCCTGGACGGCCGCCGCCTTCGCCTTCAACCTCGCCTACGTCGTGCGCCCCGCCGCCGACCCCGCCAACAACCCCGACCTCGTCGAGGCCGAGTGGACGAAGACGAGCGCCCCGCCCGAGGCCTGGGTCCTCGTCAACGGCCGCGGCGCCGTGTACGTCCCCTATTTCGCGGGCCGCCGCCCGGTGAACCTGCGCTACTTCACCGAGGAGAGGGCCCTGCGCGCGAAGCTCGACGAGCTGACGAGGGCCGGCCAGGCCGTCTACGTCAGCGGGCGCACCCTCGAGGAAGAGGGGCTGCGCGCCAAGCTCGAGCGCTACGGACTGAAGCCCGCCGCCGCGTCCGGAAACCTCACGATGCACCTCGTCCAGCGCTTCAAGTAGGGAACTTTTCCCGCCTCTCGATCGTAAGATAGTATGGAGACATTAGGCCTTGACGGAGTCTGTTTCTCATATTATCCTAATATATGAATATAGGAGATAATATGAGCAAACTTGTCGCAGTGTCGCCCATCGGGAAGAACGGGCAGACGGTCGTTCCCGCGAAGATCCGGCGTCTCTTCAAGCTTGAGCCAGGCAAAGGCATGGTCGGCTTCTACCTCAACGCCGGGCACATCGAGCTGGCTCCCATCTCCGTGGTCCGCGAAACAAGCGAATACACGGAAGCCGAGCTGGATAAGGTCGAAAAGCTCGGCCGCGCGCGCGGGGGCAAAAACTTCAAGAACGTCCGCTCCGCCACCGCCCACCTGAAAACGTTGTAGAACCATGCGCGTCTCCTTCGCCCCGGCGTACTTGAAGCAGTTGAAGAAACTCGACCCCCAGGTGAAGGAAGACGCAAAGGAGGCGACCGGAAAGGTCATGGACTTCTACGAATTCGGGAACAAGTCGCCGGGCCTCGGCGTCAAGCGCTTGCGCGGGGACATATGGGAAGCGCGCGCGGGCCTGAAGATTCGAATTCTGTACTCGCTTTCCGGGGATGAACTGAGATTCATTCTCGCAGGGACCCACGACGATGTTCGAAAATTTCTTTCCCGAGTCTAGTCCCCGCCCGACTCCCACTCAAGAAGGCGCATGTTGACCCCGGCCCTGGTGTAACCCGGACGCAGGCGCAGCGCGGCCCGGAACTGCTCGAGGGCTTCCTCGCGGCGGCCGGCCTCCCGATAGGCGAGCCCCAGATTGTTGCGCGCGCGGGCGTTCTCCGGCGCCTCGCGCACGCTCGCCTCCCACAGCCGGACCTCGCTGCGGTAGTCGAGCTGGCGCGCGGCGCTCGCGGCGGCGAAGGCCGCCAAGAGGAGCCCG
>JAMPYD010000044.1 GCA_023700845.1 Elusimicrobiota bacterium
CCTTGCGGTTGAGCGGGTCCCCGCCGGACAGGATCATGATCGGGGTCCCCATCGCCTTGACCGAGTCGATGAGCTTCTTGCCCTCGGCGGTGGTCAGCTCGTTGGGGTTGACCGTGGTGTCGGCGTCGGCCCGGCAATGGTCGCAGGCCAGGGCGCAGGAGCGGGTCGACTCCCAAATGACCAGAAGCGGCGCCTGGGAGAAATCGAAGGGAGCGGGAAGAGCGCCGGGGTGGGCCCCGGGGTGGGCGCCGGGATGACGGGATATGTTGGACATGTCTCATTTCTAAGCAACATTCCTGCCATTGACATTTGCGCCGTCAATAAGAACAATAGTTACCCCCTATGGCAGAAATGTTGCTTGGCAGTGGGTCATGGAACTTTCCCAACGGCTGTTCGTCGTCGGGCTCAACCATCTCAATGCCGATGTGTCCTGCCGCGAAAAGGCGGTCGTTTCCGCTCAAAATCTCCCCGCCGTGCTCGCCGAGCTCAAGGCCCTCGTCCCGCTGGACGAGGTCGTCGTCCTCTCCACCTGCAGCCGCGTGGACATCTTCGCGGTCTGCGAAGACACCCGCCGGGGCGGCGAGATGATCCGCGCGTGGTTCACGGAGCGCGCCGGCGCCGAGATCGCCCCCTCCCTTTATCAGCGCGAGGGCGACGAAGCCCTTCTCCACCTCTTCCGCGTCGCCGCCGGCCTCGACTCCTGGATCATCGGCGAGACCGAGATCCTCGCCCAGACCAAGAAGGCCTATCAGTCCGCCCTCGCCCTCGGCTTCACCCGCCGCATCCTCAACCGCGCGTTCCAGTCCGCGATCGCGGCGGGCAAGGACGTGCGCTCCGCCACCGGCATACAGAACGGCATCCACTCCATCGGCGGCGCCACCGCGCTGATGGCCAAGCGAATCTTCGGGGACAAGGAAGGCGGCGCCATCCTCGTGTTCGGCGCGGGGCAGACCGCCGAGGCCGTCGTCCGCCACCTGGCCGCCAAGAAATTCGACAAGATCGTCGTCGCCAACCGCACCGTGGAGAACGCCCGGGCCATCGCCGGCAAGCTCGGCGGCGAGGCCGTCTCCCTCGACGTCGGGCTCGACCTGCTGGCGCACGTCGAGGTCGCCGTCTTCTCCGCCTCGGTCAAGGAGCACCTGCTCACCTCCGGGCTCATGGCGGGCATCCTCGCCAAGCGCCGCAAGCCGCTGTTCCTCGTCGACCTCGGCGTGCCGCGCAACGTCGATCCGGCCTGCGCCAAGCTCGAGTCGGTCTACCTCTACGACCTCGACGATCTCAAGCGCATGATCTCCGACAGCATGGAGGGCAAGCTCGCGGAGAAGGACCGCGCCGAGGCGCAGGCCGCGCAGGCCGCGAGCGACTGCCGCCTCGAGATGAACAAGCCTCCCCGCCTCGCGCCGGTGGGGGCCGCATGAAGCTCGAGCTCCAGAGGCCGCAGACCCAGCCCCTGCAGTCGATCCCGCTCCTGCGCCACGCCGTCAAGGAGGAGTGGCGGCGCTTCCTGGAGCTGGCCCCGCCGCACGACTACCGCCCCGGAAACGTCCTGTTCTATCAGGACAACCTCCCCCTCGGCCTGCATTTCATCAGCAGCGGCCGGGTCAAGCTGATCAAGGAGGACCGCGCCGGACGAAGGCAGATCGTCCGCATCGTGCAGGGCCCCGACCTCCTGGGCGACCGCTCGTTCTTCGCGGAAAAGCCCTACCGGTGCACGGGCGAGGTCATGGAGGACGCGACGATCCGGTTCCTCCAGCCCCATCATTTCTGGTCGATCTTCGGGCGCAACCCGGACACCCTCCGGCTGCTCGCCCAGCGCTTCGCCCTCGAACTCGGCCGCGCCGAGGACTACATGCACTGCATCTCGGTGTGCACGGTCAACGCGCGCATGGCCACCCGCCTCCTCCAGGCCTCGAAGCGGACCGATCTCGCGGGGGCGGCCAAGGGCGAGTTCCTCCTGGCCGAGACCCGCACCGAGCTCGCCCAGGTGCTGGGCACGACCCCGGAAGCCGTCAGCCGCACCCTATCGAATCTCTGCGCCAAAGGCCTCATCGCCGTGTCGGGCCGGCGCGTGCGCGTCCTCAACGAGGAGCGCCTGCGCCTGTCCGCGTGCCTGCACGATCCGTTGAATTAGTAAGATGGCCGGCTTGACGTTTATCAAGCGTTCGCCTGCTCTTGTTCATGTCGCAAAATGAAGATGATTTGTTCACATGGGCGTCGTAAGACGTCCTTACATATAAAGAAGCGAGGAGATCCAATGGATACTCGAAGCAGTGGTCGGATCCGCCGGGCCTGTCTGATGCTCGCCGCGATCATAGCGATGTTCGGCCTCTCACGGACGGCGGTTTTCGCCGCCGATGCCGAGGCGGTCGGAGCGGCCACGTGCCTTGGCTGCCACGACAAGCACGAGTCGTTCAAGAAGAACATCCACGCGAAGGCCCTGGTCAACGCCAAGGGCATCGAGTTCGAGAAGAGCTGCGAGACCTGCCACGGCAACGGCTCCCTGCACGCCGCCGCGGGCGGAAACAAGGAGGACGCCGGGTTCGCGACCATCAAGAACCCCGGCAACCTCAAAGGCGCGGCCGCCTCCGCCACCTGCCTTCAGTGTCACGAAGGCGGCAAGAGGATGCACTGGCAGGGATCGACCCACGACATGAAGAACGTCTCCTGCGTGGACTGCCACGGGATGCACGCAGACAAGATCAACGGCGGCAAAGCCCCCCTGCTGAAGAAGGCCTCGGCGGCGGACTCCTGCTACCAGTGCCACGCCGAGAAAAAGGCCCAAATCCGCAAATCCGGGCACATGCCTCTCGTCGAGGGCAAGATGGGGTGCACGGGCTGCCACAATCCCCACGGCTCCCCGGTCGACAAGCTCCTGGCCAAGAACACCATCCCCGAGACCTGCTACCAATGCCACCAGGACAAGCGCGGACCGTTCATGTGGGACCACGCTCCGGCGCGCGAGAACTGCGCGACCTGCCACGATCCCCACGGCTCGCACAACGAGAAGATGCTCGTGACCCGTTCCCCTCAACTGTGCCAGGGCTGCCACGTCGGCGGCCGCCACCCGGCCACGGCCTACGGGAACTCCGTGAGCGACCTCGCCTCGAACCGCCTCGCGTACAAAGGCTGCGTGAACTGCCACTTCGCCGTCCACGGGTCGAACAACCCGTCGGGCAAGTGGCTCAACCGGTAATCAGGAGAAAGATATGAAAAAATATCTCAGCCTTTTCCTCGCCTCAACGATGTCTCTCGCCGGATTCCCGGCCTGGGCCGAAGTGAGCCACGAGATCGACATGAAGGTCCAGAACCGCAGCCAGAAGACCTTCCTGGGCGCGAAGAGCGCGACGCCGGAAGAATACGGGGAGATCCCGAACGGCTTCATCCTCGAGCGCTACCTCGTGGAGTTCGACAAGGAGAACTACCTGTTCGACTTCGAGGCCACGAACGTCGGTCTCAACAACCAGAGCCTCCGAACGGAAGGCGGCAAGCCCGGCAGCATGATGTGGAAGGCCGGCTACGACATGATGCCGCACCTCTTCTCCTATGAGGCGCGCTCGCCCTTCACTCACGTGGGCGAGGGCACGATGGGGCTTCAGGGAGCCTGGCGGAACACGGCGCTGACGAGCCACAACAACAGCTTCAACGCGGGCGTGTCCACGGCGCTGGCCAACGCGCCCTACGTCCCGCTCGGGTTCGACGTCGAGACCGCGAACCTCGACCTGAAGTTCCACCCGGCGAAGGACTTCACGATGGAGCTCGGGTCGATGCGGCAGACGAAGCGGGGGACGAAGGCTCAGCCGGCCGCCTTCGGCTTCTCGAACGCCATCGAGCTCGCCGCCCCCATCGATTGGGTGACCAACGAGGCCTATCTCGACATGCAGCTGGCCAAGAAGGAGTACCAGCTCGCCTTCAACTACAGACTCTCGGACTTCAACAACAAGATCGCGAACCTGTTCTGGGATAACCCCAAGCGCCTCACCGACCAGTACATCAACTCGAGCCATTACTCGGCCGGCGACGGCACTTCCAAGGGACAGCTGTCCAACGCGCCGGACAACCAGGCTCACGCCTTGAAGCTCGAGGGCGGAGTCGCCCTGCCGATGAACAGCCGCTTCAGCTTCGAGGGCGGCTACCAGCGCTGGACGGCGAACAACGACATGATGACCTATACGGGCAATAGCCAGATGTGGCAGGGCAACGCCACCGCCGCCGCGGCCGGCCTGACCTTCGCCGCGTTCGACCCCGCCAATCGCCCGTCGGCGACGGTGGACGGCCGCATCGACGTCTACACCTACCTGTTCAGGCTGACCTCCCGCCCGCTGTCCTGGCTGAAGGGCACGCTGTCGCACGACGCCTACATCATGGAGAACAAGTCGTCGCAGTACAACCTGCCGGGCTGGGCCGTGTTCGACAACGTCTGGCACAGCGAGAACGCGACCACCCCCCGCGAGCAGTTCCGCGAGGACAAGACCAGCCTGAAGGTCGACTACGAGGTCACCTCGTGGCTCTCCGGCGACGTCGGCGTCTCCCATAAGTACGAGAAGAAGACGCGCGAGATCCCGAAGGGCAAGACGGACGAGGCGACGTTGGGCTTCCAGTTCCGCCCGGTCAAGAACCTCTTCGTGAACCTGTCCGGCCTGTTCAGCGCCCGCCGCGGCAACGGGATGGACCTTCAGCACTACCCGACGACCGTCTCGGCCGCAACCGGCCGGAGGTATTTCACCGAGTCGCCGGGGCTGAGGAGAATCGACGTTGCGGACCGAAACCGCACCGTGGCCCGCGCCCAGGTTCAGTGGACTCCCGGAGAGGCCAGCGTCGGCCTCAGCGCCCGCTTGAGCGAGGACAAGTACCGCCTCGGAAAGGGCGACCCGACCGGCGGAGATGTGTTCGTCTATTCCGAGCACATGGGCATGACCTCGGACATCAACAGGTCCATGGGCGTGGACTTCGCCGTGCCAGTCATCGGCAGCATCGAGGTCGACGGATACTACACGTTCGACATGAACAGCCGCTACCTGAAGTCGAGCCAAACGGCCTGCGCCGGTCAGGTCGCGAACGGCACCGGATACGGATTGCCCGGAGAGCCCGTGTCAGGAACGAATACTTGCGCTGCGACATCGGCCACCATCATGCTGAACGACCCGCGCAGCCGCTGGGAAACCCGCGTCAATGACCGCTCCCACATCGCGGGGTTCTCCGTCACCGCCAGGCCGATCGCCAAGCTGAAGACCGTGGTCGGCTACGACATCAGCTCGACGATCCAGAACCTGGACACGATGTACGCCGGAAGCTTCGCGAGCACGGCGGCCGACCCGTACAATTCGTTCCCGGCGAGCCGTCGCATGCTGCAGACGGCGCGGGCCCGCGGCGAGTACAAGCTGACGGAGAACCTGACGGTGGCGGCGAACTACCAGTTCGAGAAGTTCGACGCCACGGACTTCGCCTACGGGAACGTGCCCCTGCGCGACGCGAGCAACGCGTCGATCTTCCTGGGGGTCAATCCCATCCGCAACTACGTCGCTCACACGATCGGGACCGGGGTGAACTACAAGTTCTAACCGCCTCAAGAAAAAGGGAGCCGGGGCCAAAAGCCCCGGCTCTTTTTTTTGGCCTATTCGTATCCTGCAGGACAATGCTCCTGCCATTTCCCGTGTCCTGTGCTACAATAGCCGCCACCCCAAAAGGGAAAGCGGTATGACCCCCAAAAGCGGCGAAAAACCCTCGCGCATCCCCTCCGAGTTGTGGCTTCAGGCCCTGCTTTTCCTCGGCATCGTCGCCTTGCCCGTCCTGCTGGCGAGCCTGACCGGAGCGGTCGCCTTCCACCGCAGCAAGTCCGTACAGTTCTGCTCCTCCTGCCACATCATGACGCCCTTCGTGCAGGGCGTGGAGAACTCCAAGAGCGACCTGCTCTCCGCGAAACACTTCCAGCGCCACTGGATCAACCACAACTCCTGCTACACCTGCCACACGGACTACGACTTCCTGGGGCCCATGTCGGCGAAGATCCGCGGCCTGCGCCACCTCTACGCCAACGCCGTCGGGGCCGACAAGCCGCCCAAGCTCTACAAGCCTTTCCCCAACGGCAACTGCCTGCAGTGCCACGGCAACACGTTCAAGTACCTCGAGCAGGAGGTGCACGTCCCGATGCTGGAGCAGCTGCGCAGCAACGAGGCCTCCTGCATCGACTGCCACGGGCCCGTCCACCCGCAGGGAGACGGCCGATGAACCGCCACGCGAAGTACGCCGTCGCCTGCGTGGCCTTCATGCTCGCCACCGCGATCCCCTGCCTGATCAAAACCACGCCCGTGACCATGTCGCTGTTCTTCTTCGCCGGCATCCCCGTCCTGGCGCTCGGGATGTTCTTCTACCTGAGGTCGCTGATCGAGTTCCTGAAGAGCCATTGGATCTGATTTCCCCGTCGGGGAGGGTCAAAAACGGCTCCGATGAGAAAATGTTATAATCGGCCCATGAGAAACAATTTTTCCTCCCTGCTCACCCTGTCCGCCGTTGTCCTGATGGCCGCCTGCGGCGAAGAGACGGTCACCCGCGCGCGCGTGCCCAAGGAGGCGGCCCCCGCCGCCGAGGCGCACGGCCCCGGCGACGGCCACGACCACGGCGACCACGCCGGGCACGACCACGCCGCCGCCCCGGGCCTGAAATGGACGTTGGCCTCCGGCTGGAAGGAGACCCCCGGCACCGGGATGCGCCTGGCGACGTGGACGCCCCCGGGCGGCCTCAAGACGGAGGGCACCGTCGTCTCCCTGCCCGGCGACTCGGGCGGAGAGCTGGCCAACGCCAACCGCTGGCGCGGACAGATCGGCCTGCCCCCCACCGACGAGGCGGGCCTGGCGGCCGCGCGCACGAAGCTGTCCACGAAGGCCGGCCCCGTGTCGGTCTACGATTTCACGAGCGAGGGCGCGTCGAAGACCCGCCTCATCGCCGCCGTGGTCAAGACGGGCGACACGACCTGGTTCTTCAAGCTCATGGGCGACGCCCCGGCGACCGAGTCCGCGCGCCCCGGCTTCCTGGCGGCCATCAAAAGCCTGACCCCCTGATGCGGAGAAACGACGCGTTGAGCCGGCTCGTCGACGGGCTCAGCTCGCTGAAGCTGACGATCGCCTGCCTCACCTTGCTGATGGTCCTGGTCGTCGCCTGCACCTTGGCGCAGGTCAACCTCGGCATCCACATGGCCGTCGAGCGCTACATCCGCTCCTTCCTGGTCTGGTGGGCGCCGGAAGGCTCCGCCCTGCGCCTGCCCGTTTTCCCGGGCGGAGGGCTCGTCGGCGGGCTGCTGCTGATCAACCTGCTGCTGGCGCAATTCCGGCGCCTCGAGCTGTCGTGGCGCAAGGCCGGGCTCTGGGTCGTGCACATCGGACTCGCCCTGCTGTTCATCGGCGAATTCGCCACCGCGATGCTGCAGGTCGAGAGCAACATGGCCATCGACGAGGGCCAGACGAAAAGCTTCAGCGAGGACTACCGCCGCATGGAGGTCGTCGTCACGGACGCGACCGCCGCGGAGCACGACGAGGAGTTCGCGATCCCCGACTCCCGGATGCGCTCCGCCCGCGAGATCGAGGACCCCGGCCTCCCCTTCAAGCTCGTCGTGCGCGCCTACCACCAGAACGCCGCGCTGACCATGAAGGGCCCCGGCGACGCCCCGTCCGGCGCCACCGCCGGGATCGGCGCGGGCATGGCCGTCCGGCCCCGGCCGCCCGTGACCGCCGACGGGGAGCAGAACACGGCCGTCGCGATCGTCGAGCCCGTGCTCAAGGACGGCCGAAGCCTCGGCGTCTGGCTGCTGTCGAACGCCCTGGGGGCTCCGCAGGGCTTCATCCACGAGGGGCGGAGCTGGAAGCTGGCCCTGCGCCTGAGGCAGTACCGCCATCCGTTTTCCCTGACGCTCAAGGACTTCAAGCACGACCGCTATCCCGGCACGAACATCCCCAAGAACTTCTCGAGCCTCGTGCGCCTGAAGGACGAGGCGGCCGGCGACGACCGCGACGTGCTGATCTACATGAACTCCCCCCTGCGCCACGGCGGCCTGACCTTCTACCAGGCGAGCTTCGGCAAGGACGACACGCTCTCGGTCCTGCAGGTCGTGCGCAACCCCGCGTGGACGCTTCCCTATATCTCGTGCGTCCTCGTCTCGCTGGGCCTGCTGTGGCACTTCGGCGTGATGCTGAGAAAATCCCTCGCCGCGAGGAAGGAATGACGATGAACCGGCTGCAGACGGCGGTGTTCGCCGGCGCCCTGGCGCTGGCCGCGTGGCCGGCGCTCAAGCCCGCGCCCAAGTCCGATTTCGACCTCGAGGCCTTCGCCCGCCTGCCCGTGCTCGAGGGCGGGCGCGTCAAGCCGGTCGACAGCTTCGCGCGCAGCGCCCTGCTCTCGATGCGGAGCAAGCAGAGCGTGCCGGTCGACGGCAAGGCCGTGCCCGCCGCGCGCTGGCTTCTCGACGCCGCCTTCAAGCCCGAGGCCGCCGACACCTACCCCGCCTTCGTCGTCGACGACCCCGAGGTGCTGGGCCTGATCGGCCTAGACCAGGGCAAGACCCGCTACTTCGCCTATTGGCAGATCGAGGCCAAGCGCGACGAGATCGCGACCCAGGCCGAGGCCGCCGACCAGGTCGAGAGCGGACGGCGCACGCGCTTCCAGAGCGCCGTGCTCAACCTCCACGGGCGCCTGGCGCTGTACGAGCGCGTCAAGAACACCTTCATGATCTCCGGCCAGGGCGATCCGGTGATGGAGATGGCCGCCTTCACCTCCTTGCTTCCCGCCGCGATGAGCGCCTTCCACTCCAAGAAGGCCACGGAGAAGGACCGCCGCCTCATGAAGGCCCTGTCGGAGATGCTGCAGCGCTACAATTTCATCGCCGCGACGGCCGCCTTCAAGGCGATCCCGCCGAAGGAAGGCGCGCCCGAGGACGACTGGACCAACACCGGCGAGGCCCTGGGCAACCCGACCCGCGGCCAGGACCCGCACCCGAGCCTGGCGTCGTTCGCCCTGATGGGACGGGCCTACCGCGGCGGAGACGCCGCCGCCTTCAACGCCGCGCTGTCGGAGCATACGGCCTGGCTCGCCCGCTACCGGCCCGAGGCGGCGCGCAAGGCCCGCTCGGAAGCCCTGTTCAACAAGGCCAACCCCTTCATCACCGGCATGGCGCTCTACATCGCGGCCCTCCTGCTGATCTTCGCCGCCTGGGCGACGCGGCGCACGGACGCCGCCGCCGCGGCGCGCGCGCTGGCGTGGGCCGCCCTGTCCGTGCACACCGCGGGCCTGCTGGCGCACAGCGTCCTGCAGGGCCGCCCCCCGGTGACCAACCTCTACTCGTCGGCCGTGTTCGTGGGCTGGGCGGCCGCCGCCCTCGGCCTGTTCGCCGAGCGCTTCCACAAGCGCGGCTTCGCCGCCGCGGGCGCCTGCGCCATCGGGTTCACGACCTTGATCATCGCCCATCACCTGAAGTCCTCCGGCGACACGATGGAGATGATGCGCGCCGTCCTCGACTCGAACTTCTGGCTCGCCACGCACGTCGTCACGATCACGATCGGCTACAGCTCGACCTATCTCGCGGGCATGCTCGGCATCGCCTGGGTCGTGCGCCGGCATCTTCCGCTGAAGCCCGACCCGGCGGCCTCGAAGGCGCTGTCGGAGCTGGCCTACGGCGTGATCGCCTTCAGCCTGTTTTTCAGCTTCATCGGCACCGTGCTCGGCGGCATCTGGGCCGACCAGAGCTGGGGCCGCTTCTGGGGCTGGGACCCCAAGGAGAACGGGGCCCTGCTGATCGTGCTGTGGAACGCGCTGATCCTCCACGCCCGGTGGGGCGGCTACGCCCGCGAGCGCGGCATCATGCTGATGGCGATCTTCGGCAACATCATCGTGAGCCTGTCCTGGTTCGGCGTGAACATGCTCGGCATCGGCCTGCATTCCTACGGCTTCATGGACAAGGCCTTCCTGTGGCTGTCGGCGTTCTGCGCGCTGCAGCTGGTCCTCCTGCTGCTCGGCGCCCTCCCCCCGCGCTTCTGGGCCGACCAGCGGGCCGACGGTCGCGCCTGACCTGAGCTCGCGTAGTCGCGTCCGGCGGGATGA
>JAMPYD010000045.1 GCA_023700845.1 Elusimicrobiota bacterium
AGGTTCACCTTATGGAACGCGTTGACCTGGGCCAAGGTGTTCTCGTCGGTGACGCCCGCCTGGGGGTTGAAGACGACCTTGTTGTCGCCGGGCTTGACCGCGACCTTGACCGACAGGGTCGCGCCCTGCTGGTTCTCGACGCGGACCCACGGACCGGAGAGCGTCGCCGTCAGCTCCAGGCCCTCGGGGCCCACGGTCAGGTCGGCGGGCAGCTTGCCTTCCTTGTCGGTGACGTAGGACTTGCCGCCGATCTTGACCTCGAGGAACGGAAGCGGGACCTCGGAGATCTCGGAGGTCGCCAGGATCGGTCCCCGGTCGACGGCCTTGCCGCTGACCGTGCCGGTCACGCCGCCCGCGGCCGGCTCGGAGGCGCTCTCGAGGCCGGTGCGGTTGTCCCACGCGAAGACGAGGCCGCTGACGACGTCGACGGCGACCATGAACGGCAGGCCCTCCGCGACGTACAGCTTCACGTTGCGCCACTCGCCGCGGGAGTAGATGATCTTCTGCTCGTAGAACTCGAAGGAGCTGGAGACGTCGGAGGTCGGCATGCCGGTGCGCTCGGCGATCTTCTCCATGATCTGGTCGTCGGTCAGCACCGTGTCGGTGTTGACGTCGAGCTGGGGGAAGATCTGGCCGGTCTGCGCGACGATCGTCGGCTGGCCGTTCAGGGTCTTGATCGTGAAGGAGAGGGCCGAGCCGTTGACGACGAGGCCGTTCTTCGTCTGGCGGAAGTACACGAAGAGGGTGTCGGCCTGCTCGCCCTTGCCCGTGAACTTCTGGGCGTGGATGAGGCGCAGGTCCGCGCTCGACACGCCGTAGCGGGTCGGGTCGGCGTCGATCATCGCCTTGACGGCGGCGACGACGGCCCCGCCGTCGTTCGGGTCGGCGGAGAGGACCTTGCGGCTCGTCTCGAAGATGCCGCTGACGTCGCGGGCGCCGGGGAGGCCGTACGCCTCGACGCGCGTGGTCGGCTCGCGGTCGGGAGAGGGGGTGGTCGGTTGCTCGTCGGTGGCGCTGCCGTTGGGCAGCGACAGGGGCTTCTGCTCCTTGAGGCCCATGCGCGAGAAGATCGGCGCGGAGCGCTCGGCGGCGCCGTCGAAGGAAACGGAGGCCGCGGGGCGGCGGAGCAAGGTGTCGAGGATGCGGCCGGCGAGGCTGCGCGCGACGGGTGCGGCGGCCTTGGCGGCGGCGGGCGCGTTCGCGGAGGGAACCGCGGCGTACTCGGCGGCTTCCGCGGCGACGCCGGTCGCGGCGGCCCCGGGCGTGCGGACCACGATGGCCTTCGCGGCGTCGGGCGTCGCGGCGGCCTGCAGCGACGCGGCGTTCAGGGCCGAGGGCGCCTGAAGGGCCGCGGCGGGGACCACGGAGACGAGGGGCGCGGGCGCCGCGCTCGGGGCGGCGAGGGAGCCGCCGAGGCCGAGCGTCGCCGGCGAATTGGACAGGCTGCCGGCGCTCGGCAGGACGCTGCCTCCGAGGGCGGGCACGACGGGGACCCCGGCGCTGGAGCCGGCGCCGATCTGCACGCGCATTTGCGCGGCGGCGGGCAGCGGGCCGGAGGCGAGGAAAAGGGAGAGGGCGAGGAACACGGGAGACAGGCGGGTTTCTTTCTTCATGGGCGCATCCTATCAACTCCCGCGATTCGGCCATGAGGGCCGATGGTCCTTGGTGGGGTGGGGGAGAGGGCCCAGGCCAATCCGGGACCTTCGACCCACCGACCGTGCCGGGCGCGATTTGATATCATGAGGCCTCCATGGAAATAGGCATCGTCGGTCTCCCCAACGTCGGCAAGTCCACCATCTTCAACGCATTAACTTCCGGTAATGCGGCCGCCTCCTACTATCCGTTCACCACCATCGAGCCGAACGTGGGAGTGGTCGGAGTGCCCGACCCGAGGCTTCAGCGCCTGACCGAGCTGGCGAAGCCCAAGAAGACGATTCCCGCCTCTTGCCGTTTCGTCGACATCGCCGGTTTGGTCAAAGGCGCCGCCTCCGGCGAAGGTCTGGGAAATAAATTTCTGGCCAACATCCGGGAAGTGGACGCGATCCTTCACATGGTCCGCTTATTTAAGGACCCGGACGTCATCCATACGATGGGCGGCGTCGATTTCAAGCGAGATATCGACGTCATCGAGACCGAGCTGATGCTCGCCGACCTCGAGAGCATTTCGAAGCAGTACGACAAGGTCTCCGGCAAGGCCAAGTCCGGCGACAAGGCCGCCAAGGAAGCGATGGTCGTGCTCGACGCGCTCAAGAGCGGGCTCGAGGCGGGCAAGCCCGCCCGCGCCCTCGGCCTCGAGCCGAAGGTCCTCCAGGATTTCGCGCTGCTCACCGCCAAGCCCGTCCTCTACGTCGGCAACACCGACGAGAACCCCGATCCCGCGACCCTGGCCGAGTTCAAGGAGTTCACCCGGGCCCGCGGCTCCGAATCGGTCGTGATCTGCGGCAAGCTCGAGAGCGAGATCGCCCAGCTGACCGGCGAGGACCGCGAGATGTTCATGAAAGAGCTCGGCATGAAGCAGAGCGGCCTCGAGACCGTCATCGTCGGCGCCTACAAGACCCTCGGCCTCTGCTCCTACTTCACCGTCGGCGTCGAGGAGGTCCGCGCCTGGACCATCCACGTCGGCGACAAGGCCCCCCGCGCCGCCGGCGTCATCCACACCGACTTCGAGAAGGGCTTCATCAAGGCCGACATCTACGGCTACGCGGACATCGACAGACTTGGCTCCGAGGCCGCGCTGCGCGAGAAGGGCCTGATCCGCTCCGAAGGCAAAGAGTACACGGTCAAAGACGGCGATGTCTGCCACTTCAAGTTCGCCAACTGAAGCCTCGCTGCTTTGCCGTCATTTCGGCACCTGCGGCGGGTGCTCCCTCCAGGACAAGCCCTATGACGTTCAGCTCGCCTTAAAACGAGACAAGGTTCTGACCGCTTTGGCCGGCGTCGAGGGCCTCCCCGCCCCTTCCCTTCTCGGCGCCCCCGACCTCTGGACCTACCGGAACAAGATGGAGTTCAGCTTCGGCGACGTGTACCCACCCGTCGAAGGCAAATGGCTCAAGCTCGGCATGAAGCCCAAAGGCCGCTGGTACGAGATCCTCGACCTTCAGGAGTGCCGCCTTCCCAGCCCCGAGGCGGCGAAGCTTCTGGCCTCGGTTCGCGCCTGGGCGGAGCGCGAAAAGGTGACGCCGTACAACTCCCATAAAAAAGAGGGGGTTTTGCGCCATCTCGTCCTGCGCGAGGCCAAGAACCGTCCGGAGCGGATGGTATTGCTCGTCACGACCGACGGCAACATTCCCAAGCCTTCCTTTATAGAAGCGGTCCAATCGGTCTATCCGGCGACGACGATCCTGCTCGGCTCCAACGCCAAGGTCTCGGACACCGCGATCTCGGATTCCCTCGAGACCTTGATGGGGGCGGGCTACATCACCGAGACGCTGTACTTCCCCGACGGCGCCGTCGACTACCGCATCTCCCCGCACTCTTTCTTCCAGACCAACACGAAGGGCACCGAGGCGTTGTACGGCCTTCTGCGATCATGGACGCGCGAGCTTCCGGGCGCGGGCACGGTGCTCGACCTGTACTGCGGCGGAGGCGGGATCGCCCTGTCGTTGGCGGGAGCCGCGCGCAAGGTCGTCGGCGTCGAGCTCAACCCCTCGGCCGTGGCCGACGCGAAGGCCAACGCCGAGCGCAACGGCTTCAAGAACTGCGAGTTCTACGGCGCCGCCGTCGAGCTGCTCCTGCCGTCGCTTCTGGACCTGCGCCCGGAGGCGGTCGTCGTGGATCCGCCCCGCGCGGGCCTGCACGCCAAGGCCGCCGCGACCTTGCTCGAGATGGCCCCGCCCCTGATCTTCTACGTCTCCTGCAACCCCGAATCCCTGGGCCGGGATTTGGGCCTCCTCAAGGAGAAATACGCCGTCGACCGCCTCGTCGTGGTCGACCTTTTCCCGCACACGGACCACGTCGAAACCGTCGTCCGCCTCGTGCGTCGCTAGCCAGGCCCCCCGGCGATAAACTATAATCACGCGTCGGGCCGTCGATTGCGCTCGTAACACAACGGATAGTGTCCCGCCCTGCGAAGGCGGGTATCCAGGTTCGATTCCTGGCGAGCGCAATGGACGGCCCGGCTTTTTTCCTAGAGCGCGAGCGCGGGCAGAAGGCTCGCGTGCCGGTCGGTCCAGGCGGCCGCTCGCGCCGGGCCCGCGCGGAGGGCGCGCCAGCCTTTTTTCTCGATCAGCTTTTCCATCGCGGCCGCGTCGCGGCTGATCGCGACCCACACCGACGGGACGGTGCCTTCCGGCTCCGCGTTCAGCTGGCGCTTGGAGGCGGCCGCGAGGCCGAGGTCGCTCGCCGCCGCGCCGAGCACCGGGCGCAGGTCGAGGTAGCGGTTGGAGACGTGCAGAAGGATCACCCCGTCCGGTTTCAGCCGGCTCAGGTAGGACGCGAAGGCCTCCTTGGTCAGAAGATGGATGGGGACCGCGCCGCTGCTGAAGGCGTCGAGGACGAGGGCGTCGTACGCGGCCCCGTCGGCGCGCTCGAGCGACAGCCGCCCGTCGCCCGTCACGACGCGGATCGCGGCGGCGGTGCGGCTCAGGTAGGTGAACGACCGCTTCGCGATCGACGCCACGTCGGGATCGAGCTCGTAGAAGTCCATGGCCATGCCGCGGCGGCCGTAGGCGGCGATGCTGCCCGCTCCGAGGCCGACGACCCCGACCGAGCGCCAGCCGCCTCCGAGAGCCTCCCAGGCCTCCCCGAGCGGAGAGCTGAAGCCGTAGTAGGACAGCGGCTCGTCCTGGCGGGCGGGATCGAGAAACTGCAGGCCGTGCTCGGTGTTCCCGTGGAACATGCTGCGCAGGCCCCGCTCGTCCCGGACCGAGTAGACGCCGTAGAAGTTGCGCACGCTGTAGACGGTGCCGGCGCGGCTGCCCGCGGCGCCGACGGCTCCGGCGACGGCGAGGGCCAGCGCGCCCAGCGCGGCCGCGGTCTTGCGGTTCGCGAGCACCTGCTCCCAATCGCGGACGAGAATCGCGGCGACGGCGACCGCGGCGACGGCCGCCCAGTCCAGGGCCACCGCGCCGATGCCGCGCCCGAAGTACGGCACCGCCAGGCCGACGAGGACGCTGCCGAGCAGGCCGCCGCCGGCGATCCAGCTGTAGTACTCGGACATCGCGCGCTCCGACGCGGGGCGCGCGGCGGCGAGCGAGCGGTGGAAGATCATGCTCAGCGCGAAGAGGGCGAAGAGCATGTAGCCGAACTTGCCGAGGTCGAGCGCGCGGCCGAGAATCTGGGCGGGCGTCGAGTCCTGGGCGAACCAGTAGGCGAAGCCGAACGGGATCAGGCACAGGCCGATCCAGAAGGCGAACGCCGGGAGCATGGCCCTGTTCAGGCGTTCGGGATACCAGGGCTCGCGCTTGAAGTTCAGCACGAAGGTCAGGAGATAGGTCGCCAGCGGCGCCGTCCACAGCAGGGGCACGGCCGCGAAATCCAGGCTCAGGAGGTTCGTCGCGGCGAGCAGGGCCGCGCAGGGCGCGGCGCTGAGCAGCAGCCACAGCGCGCGCTCGCGCGTCGAAGGCGCGCGTCCGGCGGCGGCGGGCGGCGCCGCCGCCGCGCCCCGCGGCGCGCAGGCGAAGCACAGGGCCGCGTACGCCGCGTAGAGGACGCGCCACAGCCAGCCCTGGGAGGAGACCGCCAGCAGCGGCTCGATGGCGAAGGGGTAGGCGAACAGGGCGCAGGCCGCGCCCGCGTTCGACGCGGCGTAGAGGAAATAGCCGTCGTCGCGCTCGGGGAGATCGGAGCGCATCAGCCAGCTCTGGGCCGTGACCACCGTCGTCGAGAGAACGAAGAACGGCGCGCCGACCGAGCGGAGCAGGGCCCACAGGAGCTCGCCGAAGGGGGAGGCCGTCGGGAGCGCGGCGGGGAGGGCCAGGGGGAGGAAGAAAAACGGGATCGCCAGAACGGCGGCGTGAGCGCGCGGATGCCGGCTCGCCCGGCGCCCGTAGAGGTAGGAGATCAGAAGCAGGCCCTGGAAGAACATCATCGCGCCGGTCCAGACGTAGGCGCTGCCTCCGAACCGGGGGAGGAGGAGCTTGGCGGCGGCCAGCTCCAGGCAGAAGGCGAGGAAGGAGCCGATGAACGCGAGGGCCTGGAAGCGGAGTCTCTGTGGCAACACCATTAGTCTACTAACTCAGGTGCGCTTCCTCGACCGAGGAAGCCCACGCGCAGGCGAGGATCGAAGCGCCCAGGGCCGCGAAGGTCCAGGGAAGGGATATTTTCGTGAGCAGGCCTACGACGGGGAGGACGGCCACGCCCATGAGCTGCCGGCCCATGCCCACCGTGGACAGGACCGTCGCGCGCTGGGCGCTGCCGATGTGCTTGTTCATGTAGTTGGAGATGAGAACCGAGCGCGACATGCCGAAGGCGGGGATCGTCACGAACAGCGCGCACGCGGCCCACGGGTTCGTCGCGAAGGGCAGGGCCAGGAACGCCAGTCCGGGGATCACCGCGCTCCAGATCAGGTAGCGCCGCGTGCCGCCGAAGAACCGCTCGACGGCGTCGGAGTTGCTCATGACCGCGATCTGCGACAGAGTCAGCGCCGCGGTGACGAAGCCGTACACGCCGACCCCGAGGCCGAGCTCCTTCAGGCGCGGCTGGAACAGCCAGATCGTCATGAAGGACAGCATGCCGATCGTGACCGAGTCGAAGGCCAGCGCGCGCAGGGGCTTGTGGGCGGCGAAGTAGCGCACGCCGCGGGTCAGGACCTCGCGGTAGCCGGGCCTGGCGCCCTCCTCGCCGGTCGGCGGCTCGCGCAAGGTCAGGCTCAGCAGCAGCCCGATCGAAAAAGGAACGAGCATCGCGAGAAGGGCGGCCTGCACGCCCCAGCGCGCGGCCATCAGGCCGCCGAGCGGCGCGGCGAACGCGATCGATCCGATATCGAAGGAGGAGAGCAGCGAAAGCGCCCGCTTCGAGCGATCCTCGTCGCCGGCGGCCTTGAGGCTGTCGTAGACCATGGCCTCGTCCGCGCCGGAGGCGAGCGCGGCCGACGCGGCCCAGATGAACTCGGCGAAAAAATAGCGCGGCAGGCCTTTGCCCGTGGCGTAGATCGCCGTCGCCGCCAGCAGGCACGCGCTCGCGCAGACGACCGAGGTCTTGCGGCCGAACCGGTCGGCGACGGCGCCGGTCGGCACCTCGAGCAGGAAAACCCAGAGGAAGAACCACGCCTGCAGCAGAAACATCTGCGGCAAGGTCAGGCCGCCCCAGTCGGTGAAGAAGGGCACGAGCACGCCCGCGAAGAAGTGCATGTGGGTCAGGGCGCGCCAGGCGTACATGCGCCGCACGTTACCGCGCCAGACTTCTTTGGGGATCAAGCGAGCTTGACCCGGGAAGGGGAGGTGCGCCGCTCTTTTTTATGCATGACGGTCCCGGTCAGGAGCCGCACCACCGTCGCCGTTCCGGCGCGCACCGCGAAGCGGCATTCGAAGTCGTGAAGAAAAAACCCCAGCTCCAAGCCGTCTTTATTCTGGGCCTTATCCCGCGGATTTCTCAGATCCTGTCTCAGAATGTCCGTCATAAGCCCGCTCAATCCGTCGATGCCCAATCTCTTCTCCGCCGCCTTGATGTCCTGCCGCGCGGCGGCGGAAATTTCAACTCTCAACATCGGGAACGGGGCGTCGTTCACCCAGCCCGGCGACGCGTCCGGCACCGAGTCCCATTCCGGGATGTAGGGCTTGACGTCGAGGATCGGCGTCCCGTCCACGAGGTCTATCCCCGCGAGGTGAAGCGCCGCTCCCTTGACCGCCACGAGCCGCGCGAGCGAGAGGCCGATCGGGCTCGGCCGGTGCGGCGAGCGGGAGGCGAACAGCCCGACGCTCTCGCCCTTCAGGCGCGGAGGATGGATCTTCGGCCGGACGATCTTGTTCGTGTTGAGATGGAAGTAGGAGATCAGCCAGACGTGAGTGAAGCGCTCGAGCCCCGCGAGCGAATGCTCGGGCAGGAACTCGCGGGCGATCGTCAGGGTCGCGGTCGCCCCGGGCGCGAGCAGGGGCTGGCGCGGCGTGCCGAACTTCTCCCGGAAGCAGGAGCGAAGCCGGCCGACGACGCGCAGGGGCTGGGAGGCCAATTTACGAATCGACCTGCTCGAGGAGCTCGGCCTTGTCGTTGAAGACAAGGAACGACGCCTTCTCCCCGGCGGCGACGGCGGCTTCCTTGCCGGCGTAAGCCGCGTCGACGGCCTCCGGCTGCTTCTCGAAGTCGCCGAGCCAGCGCAGAAGGCCGCCGTGGTCGCGGCGGGCGGCGCGGAACCATTTCGGCTCGATCGGGCGCTCGGCGAACAGCGCGGCGACCTCGGGGGGGACGACGAGGGGGCTGGCCTTCTTCAGCCAGCGCACGACGAGCCAGGCGAAAAACAGGGGAACGACGACCCAGTAGATGAGCGGAAAGAACATGAGGTTTCCTGGATCAGCGAGAGGCGACGAGAGGGGCGGGCTCGGACAGGCCCGCCTCCTTGGCCGCGGCCTTCGCCTTGTCCAGGTACATTTTAGCCGATGCGGGGGTGCTCGCGCGAGCCGCGAGGACGCGGTAGATGTGGACGCGGAAGGCGGGCCAGCGCGCGCGCTGCCGGGCGAGAAAATCGGCGAAGTACGGGTCGCCGACGACGACGTTCTTCTCGTACATGTCGGCGACGGACTTGAGGAAGCCGTCGATGTCGTCGGCCGCGTCGGGAACCATCCACCGGTCGTGGCCGTCGTTGCGGGCGGCGGGGTCGCGCTCCAGCTCGGCGAGGCGGTACAGCATCTCCCGGAAGAAGGCTTCCTGCTCGGCCTCGATCGAGTTCTTGAAGTACCCGACGGTCCACGGCGGACGCCGTCCCTGGACGGCGTGCACGAGCTCGTGGACGACGGTCGAGTTCATCTCCCGGATCAGGGCGCGCTGCAGGTCCGGCTCGGCGAGAAAGCGCTCGACGGTCCAGCCGCGCTGGATGATCTCGCCCTCGTTGAGATACACGCCGTCGAAGAAGTTCTCGTGCATGCCGTAGGAGTCGTCCTGGCGGGAGACGAAGAAGGCGGGCAGGCGGAGGACCCCGCCGCGATCGCGCAATTGATTCAGGAGCTCCCGGCCGACCGGGTTGAGGGACAGCTGCTCGACGACCTCGTCCTCGACGGCGCCGCCGCGGATCCAGCGCACGCGCTCCCGCTCGGCTTGAGCCTCGCCGCGGTCCGTGTAGGCGTGGACGGCCTGCGCGGCGGGCCCGGTCGCGTGATACGGGACGGCGGCGAGGCCGAGGCCGAGGATCACGCCGGCGGCGAGCGCGGCGAGCTTGGCGCGCCGGCTCGGCGGGGGCTTGGCCGCGGTTTGCGGCGCCCTCAGCTTCCGCCAGACGGCGGCCCCGACGGCGAGCGGAGCGATGACCGCGAGCACGAGAAGGTCGGCGGCGGTGAGCGTGTAGGCGAGTTTCATCGCGGGCGCGGCTCCCCACAGGACGGGGACGGCCGCGGCCGTCATGGCCGTGACGAAAAGGGCGTTTCCGAACGCGTTCTGCAGCGGCGTCTTGGCTCGCCGGTCCCGGTAGCGCTGAAGCAAGGTCCGCCGGGGCTTCGCGGCGGACTCGGGCGCGGCGGGCGGCGCCTCCGACGCCGCCGCGGCGAGCGGGCGCGCGCCGTCGAACAAGGCGCCCGCCCGGGGCGCCGTGTCCGGGGACGCGAAGACGCGCAATGCCTCGAGCGGCGCCTCGGCCCGCGCCGGCGCCGGGGCGGCGGGAAGGGCCGCGATCGCGGCCGCCGCCGGGAGGGGCGAGGGGGCGAGCGGCGCGATCGGGGCCGGGGACAGGGGCGAGGCCGTCACGGGCGCGGCCAGGGAAGGCGCGGCGGCGCCGGCGGCGAAGAGCCCGGCGGGAAGCGGAACCGGCGCCGCGCCGGCGTGCAGGGCGGCGC
>JAMPYD010000046.1 GCA_023700845.1 Elusimicrobiota bacterium
GCCGCGCGCTCCGGTCGTCGTGACCGCGCCTCGCGTCCCGGACGACTACTGGCCCGCGCGCGAGCGCCTGGGACTGACGGGGCGGCCGCGCCGCGAGACCCCCGCGTCGGGGACCGTCGTCCCGAGGAGCTTGATGGACGACCAGGGCGCGCGCGGCGTCGCCGGGATCATCGGGAACGACGCGTCCGTCGGCGAGAACTACGCCCCGCTCGGCTATTACGAGGCCTTGTCGATACGCGGCTTCACGCTCGACGGCGCGAGCGGTTACAAGCGCGACGGGCTGACCATCGCCAACGAGTCCAGCATGCCCCTGGAGAACAAGGAGCGGGTCGAGATCCTCAAGGGCGTCGCGGGCCTCGAGGCGGGGCTGGCGGCTCCGGGCGGGGCGGTCAACTACGTCGTCAAGCGGCCGACGGACGGGCCGACGCGACGGGTCACGCTGGAGTCGAGCGATCGGGGCACGCGATACGCCCACGCGGACCTGGGCGGACGCTTCGACGGCGGACGCTTCGGCTACCGCTTCAACGCGGCCCTTGAGTCGCTCCACCCGTACGTCAAGGAGGCGGTCGGACGGCGCGATTTCTTGAGCGCCGCGCTCGACTGGCGGCTCGGCGAAAACGCGATTTTCGCGCTCGACGCGGATTGGCAGAAAAAGAGCCAGTTGTCCGTGCCCGGCTACCAGCCCCTGGGCGGAACCGCGCTTCCGGCCGGCGTGCGGCCGGAGACGATGCTCAACAACCAGCCGTGGAGCGAGCCGGTCGCGATCGAGGCCTCCAACATGGGCTCACGGTTCCAGTATGAGGCAGGCGATGGCTGGCGCTTCGAGGCCGCGGTCAACCGCAATCGCGTCGCCTCCGAGGACAAGGCCGCGTTCCCCTACGGCTGCTCCAGCGGTCCCGTCTACTTGAACACCTTCTGCGCCAACGGCGACTACGACCTCTACGACTACCGCAGCTCGGGCGAAATCCGCACCGCGCTGCAGGCCCAGGCCGTCTTGAGCGGAGGCCGCGACTGGGGCGCGCTGCGCCATGACGTGATGCTCGGCCTGTCTCACTTCAACCGCGAGGTCGCGCTCGGCCGGGAAGTCTATGACTTCGTCGGCACCGACAACATTTACACGCCGCGCCCGTCGGTCTTTCCCCCCTCGCCCAACGCCGCGGGCGCCGTTTATCGCAACCAGGACTACACCGAACGCGCGCTGTTCGTCCAGGATTCGATCTCCTGGTCGCCGCGCTGGCGGCTGCAGGGCGGCCTGCGCGCGAGCGCCGTCTCGGACGACCGTTTCCGCAAACTGGACGGCGCCCGCGTCTCGAGCTTTCGACGGACGCTCCTGTCGCCGCAGGCGGCCCTGACCTTCACGCCCCGGGACGGCTTGATGGGATACGCCGCCTTCAGCCAGGGCCTGGAGCTCGGCGGCACCGCGGGCGTCACCGCCGCGAACGCGGGCCGGACGCTGGACCCCAAGGTCGCCAGGCAGGTCGAACTCGGGGTCAAAAGCGAAATCTCGGCGCGGCTAATGGCGACGGCGGCGCTCTTTCACATCTGGAAGCCCTACGAGTTCACCGGCCCCGACAATGTTTTCGTCCAGCGCGGCGTCGTCCGGCACAGCGGCCTGGAGATCGCGGCCGTCGGCCGCGTCGCCGACCGACTGCGCGTAGTCGCCGGCGCGACTTTGCTCCACGCCCGGCAGGACGGCACCGGGGTGTCGGCCTGCGACGGCAAAGCTCCTCTTAACGTGCCGCGGCTTCGAAGTCAGGTAACGCTCGATTGGGGCGTTCCGAACCTGCCGGGAGCGGCGCTCAACGGCTCTTGGGCCCGCGTCTCGGAAAAATACGCCCGGCGCGACAACGCGCTGACCGTCCCCGCCTACGACCGCTTCGACCTGGGCGTCCGCTACGCGCGACGCGCCGGTCCCGTCCAGGTCGTATGGCGTTTCCGGGTCGAAAACGTTCTCGACACGGTCTACTGGAAGGACGTCGGCGAATACTTCGGCGACGGCTATCTCCATCTCGGCGCGCCCCGCACGTTCAAATTGTCGGCTCAACTCGACTTCTAGCTTGCTTTTATCTCATTGATCGCCGCTGCGACGTTGCCCAGGCAGCATGCTCCCTGCGGATTTTTACGCTCGCAATCGCAGCGCCCCTCCTTGATTCCCTTTTTGATCCGGTCCGGTATGTCCGTTACGCCTTTCTGCGCCAGGTCGCGCCGCAGGTCGCCGCGCTTGTGCTCGAAGCAGTAGCAGACGAAGACCTCGTCGCCTGGGTCCTTTTGCGTGACCGCCAGCGCGGTCTCGCCCTTGCGGACGGTCGCCTTGCCGCTGAAGTACACGACCTCGCAGGCCGGGCTCGGGCAGAAGCCCGCTTCATCGTCGAAATTCGCGCGGGAAGATCGCTCCAAGTGATGGTCCAGGGTCTCTTTCCCGACCTTCCTGCCTTGCTTGCCGCAGACGGGGCAGGCAAGGGCAGCGGCCGGAAGGCGACAGCACGCCTCGCTCTCGTCAGTGCTACTCATGGCCGGCTCCGTTGAGCAGTTCGGCCTTGTACCCGGCGGTCTCTACGGCCCGGATCACGGCCTCCGCCTCGGCCTTGCCGTCCGAGACGACGGTCGCCCGTCCTCCGGGAAAGTCGATGTCCGCGGAGAGGACGCCCGGCACTTTCTCGACGGACTGCTTGATCGCCGCGGTGCAGGCCGCGCAATCCATGCCCGAGACCTTCAGGGCGAGTATTTCAGCGCCCGCCGGAACAGGGACGGGAACCTTTGAAATGATCCTCCCCGACCAACTCGGGAAAGTCGCCATGGCCGCCGCCAGCGCCGCCACCATCCACACCGCGGCCTTCATCGCCCGGCTGCCCGAGCGGAGCTCGCAGCTGCCGTCGGCGCACGCCACGGACCGCTTCCGATAAGCAAGGTAGAAGGCGACGGCAAGAACGACCCCGGTCACAGCCAGGAAAAAAGGCCGGTACCTGGTCAGACCCGCCGCCAACCCCAGGCTTCCCAACCCCAGACCCGTCAGGACGAGGGGACCGAGACAACAGCTGGACGCGAGCCCGGCCGAAGCCAGTGCCGCCAGTCCGACGAGTTTCTTATCCATAGCGACTACCTCCTTGATTCAAGACTTTCCAGGATCGGGCAGGAGTCCGTGGTGCCGCGCGCGGCACAGGTCTTGAGCAGACGCAGCAAAGTCCTTTCCATCGCCCGCAATCCAGAGATCTTCCCCTGCACCAGTTCCAGCCGCGCCCGGGCCTGCCGCTTGACCGGCTCGCATCGGCTGCGCGAGCTGACCCGCAGGCGCAGGAGCTTGGCGATCTCGTCGAGCGCAAAGCCCAATGCCTGGGCGTTCTTAATGAAGCGGATGACGCGCACGGTTTCCGGCGCGTATAAACGGTAGCCGGAGTCGGAGCGCCGGGCCGGCGACAGCAGCCGCCTTCTCTCGTAATAGAGAACGGTCTGCAGATTGACCCCTGCCTGCCGGGCGATCTTTCCGACGGTCAGATATCCTTTCATGGCACCCTCTCGATTCCAGTATAGACCCTATACCTAGGTATGGAGTCAAGCCTCACCTCGGGCCGACCGTCCCCGCCTACAACCGCTTCGACCTGGGCGCACGCTACGCGCGCCACGCGTTCAAATTGTCGGCTCAACTCGACTTCCAGCTTGCTACACTTTAACCCATGTTCGTCGTCGCCCTCGCCATGTTTCTGGCCGCGTCCTCGTCGGCCCATGAATCCGCCCACAAACCGGCGCCGGGCGTCATCATGACGCAGGCGCAGGCCCTCAACGGCGCGTTCGGCGGCGTCCCGCCCGAACGAAAGACGCTGTTCTTGACCGCCGAGCAGAACGCCGGGTTGGCTTCGCGCCTCGATGAGAAGGACCTTCCGTCAATCGTCACTTATTATGTCGGGAAATCTTCGGGGAGCGAGGCGTTCTCCTTCTTTGAGCGGCGCCGCACCTTCGTCGGCGACGCCGTCCTGATGACCCTCGTGCGCCCGGACGGGCGCCTGGCCTCCGTGAGCTTCCTCGCCTTCGAGGCCGCCGCCGACCACATGCCCGATCTTGAGTGGCTGGCCCGCTTCGAGGGCAAGAGTTTCGACGAGATTCGCGCCCTCCCGTCCGGGTCCTCAAACGACGCGCGCTTGACCGCCGTCCGAGCGGCCGTGCGCGCGACGGCGCTGCGCTCCCTGGCCCTGTTCGAGACGGCCGCGGGAAGCTGACCCGGATCGAGCGCATGGACGCAACCGCCCTGGAGACCTTGGTCGGCCGCTACAAGGACGACCCGGAGTCCGTCTACAACACTTGGTTCGCGAGCGGCGAGGAGCGGCTCAAGGCCTTTCGCGCGATCCGCCGCGGCGTGAAGGACGCGGTGGACGCCATCGCCGCCGGGACCTTCGGCAACGACTTCCGCGGCTCGCCGCTCGAGACCGTGCTCGCCGCGATCACCGAGCAGAAAGAAGTCTTCGAGGGCGCGGCGCATCCCTTCTACTGGAAGCCGAAGCTTCGTATCCCGGACATCTACGAGAACGAGGCGAACAAGCGGACCTTCGGCGCCTTCCTCTCCGCCTGCCTGGCCGCGACGCGCGAGGAGCAGGTGCTGGGCGAGATGAGCCGCCTGGCCGAGGCGAGGATCAAGGGTCTCGGGCCTTCGGTCGCCAACATCGCCTATTTCCTGCATCCGACCGTCGTCCCTCCGTTCAACACCGCGATGGTCAAGGGCTTCAATGCCCTGTTCGCGGACAAGAAGAAGCTCGGCTCGTGGGAGAGCTACCTCGCGATGCGCGAGACCATCGTCCAGGCCAACGCCGCGGCGCGGATGTCGAAGGACCTCGGCGCGTTCGCGGGGCTGCTCTACGAGATCGGCACGGGGCGGCTCGCTGCCGGGGACGATTCCGGCGCGCTGCGCGAGGCGAACGTCGCGGCCGTCAAGACCGCCAAGTCCCGCCACGAAAAAGCCGTCGCCGCGCAGCGCGACGAGTCCGAGCACACCAAGATCCAGCATCTTCTCGTCAAGATCGGACGCGCGCTGAAATACGACGTCCACGTGGCCCGCAACGACCGGAACCGAAGTCATGACGGGCAGTCTTTCGCTCTGCTGACGCTTCCGGCGTTGCCCGACATGGGGCTTTCCGCGGAGGTCGCCGACACGGTCTCGCTCATCGACGTGCTCTGGCTCAAGCCCGGCACGAGCGAGATCGCCTGCGCCTTCGAGGTCGAGAAAAGCACCGCCATCTACTCCGGGATGCTTCGCCTCGAGGACTTGGCGCGCTCCATCCCGGGCTGCGTTTGTCATTTCTACCTCGTCGCGCCGCGCGGCCGCGAGCGCGAGGTCCGGGCGCAGCTCGCGCGCCCCTCCTTCCGCGCCGCCCTCGCCGACATCACCCTCGCCTACATCCCCTTCGACGAGCTCTGCGAGCATTGCGACGCGCTCTGCAAATTCGGCGACGACCGGGAAGCGCTCAAGAAGATTGTGCGCGCCTAGATAATACGCGGCGACGACCGCCGGAAAAGCTAGGCTGTCCCCCATGCCCAAGATCCTGTCGGCGGCGACGGCCGTGCCGGCGCACCGCTACGACCAGGATTTGGTCAAGCAGGCCTGCCAGGCGGCCTTCGGCTCGCTGATGGACTCTCCCGGGCGCCAAGCCATCTTCGACCACGCGGGCGTGCGCTCACGAGCCCTCGTGGAGCCGATCGAGCGCTATCTGTCGCCGCGTTCCTTCGAGGAAAACAACGCCGCCTACTTCACGCACGCGCGCACCCTGTCCGAAAAGGCCCTGCGTTCCGCGCTCGGCAAGGCCGGACTCGATTTCTCCGACATCGGGCACATCGTCTCGGTGACCACGACCGGCCTGCTCACCCCGAGCCTCGAGGCCCATCTGGCCCAAACCCTCCCCTTCTCACGAGGCGTCAAAAGGACTCCCCTGTTCGGCTCCGGCTGCGCCGGCGGCGCGGTCGCGCTCGCGCGTGCGGCGGACTTCCTGCTGGGAAGGCCGGATGACGCCGTGCTCGTGCTCTCCGTCGAGTTGTGCAGCCTGACCTTCATGCCTCAGGAGCAGGAGACGACGCAGATCGTGGCGGCCGCGCTGTTCGGCGACGGAGCCTCCGCCGTGGTCCTGGCCGGAGACCGCCGCCGGGGCCGAGCCCGCGCGGAGATCGTCGATTCGGCCAGCGCGCTCCTGCCGGACTCGCTCGATGTCATGGGCTGGGACTTCACCGATCAAGGGATGCGTCTTGTGCTCTCTCCAAGGGCCACTACCCTCGTCGAGGACAGCTTCGCCGGAGCGGTGGAGCCGTTTCTCGCGCGTCATGGCCTCAAGACGGACGACATCGAGCACTTCCTGCTCCACCCCGGCAGCGCGAAAATCCTCGACGCCTGCGAGCGCTCGCTCGGGATCGACCCACAAAAGACGCGCCTGTCGCGGGAGTTCCTCGCCGCGAACGGGAACCTTTCCTCCTCTTCGCTCCTCTTCATCCTGCGCGACGCCCTCGAGGGCGCGAAGCCTCGGCCGGGATCGTACGGGCTTATGGCCGCGTTCGGCCCCGGGTTCGCCTGCGAGCTCCTGCTTCTTCGATTTCCTTAAGACCGGAGAGGTGAGCGTAGTCGGCCTCTGATCAACCCGTACCAGGACCTCGGCCTAACCGAGGTGGAGCGCCGCCTGCGGACCGCCCCGCCGAAGCGACCGCCCGACTTTCGGCGGACGGCTTCCAGCTTAGTCCTCGTCCGGCATCATGACAGTGATGACGGGTTCCCCGTCGTCGCCGGGGCCGCACTTGGCCCACATCTCGACGGGCTCGGCCTCCTGGACAGACTCACGCAGGAACAGCGGAGCGAAGTGGACCTCATCAGTGCGCGATGCGCCCCTGATGCCATGCCGAAGGATGGTCAGCATGTCCCACGCCCGCCCGTTCATGTCCTGTCCCGCCGATTCCAATTCCTTCGTCGGGTTCAAGACCGCCCAAACGCCCTGCGTCACCGCGACGGGAAATCGGAAGCCCGCCTCCCGCGCTAGGTCGCTCAGGTCCACCAGAACGCCGTCCTCGATGGCCTGAGCCCTCGTGTAGGCGTGGATGACGTCGAACCCCTCCGACCTCGTATCGTTTCCCATGTTCATGTCCTCCTGTTTTAAACCAACCCGACCCGGCCCGCCTTCTTTCTCAGGTTCAAACGCGCCCGATGAAGACGAGAGCGCACCGTCCCTTCCCGTACCCCAAGCCTCCGGGCCGCTTCCGCGTAGGCCATCCCCCGCGCGTCGCACAGCATCAGCACTTGCCGCTCCGTCGCGCGAAGCCTCGCCATCGCCCGGCGCACCTGGGCCGCCGTCTCCGCGCGCTCCAAGCGTACGAGCATGTCCTCGTCCGCGCCCGCGAGCGTCTCGGAGAAGGGAGCCCTGTCGCCCTCTCGACCGCAGTAGTCCAGGGACAGCCCGTCTCGCCGCTCCTTGCGCCGCCGCGAGTCCATGAACGCGTTGCGTAGGATGGTGAAGAGCCAACTCTTGACCGCCTTCGTCTCGTCGTGGCTTTCACGAGCCTTAAGCGCCCGGTAACACGCCTCCTGGACCAACTCTCCCGCCTCGTTCGCGTCCCGGCAGAGGCCGTAGGCGAAGCTCCAAGCCTCGGAGTTGCGTCCGTCCAGGTAGCCCTTCAGCGCGTCAGCGACCTTGTTCGCCCTCACAGCCCGGCCTTTCCCCTTCCCGCCCCGTACGACGCTCTCGCAGTTCTTTTTCATGTCGCACCTCCGCACACCCGGAGGGCGAGGGACACGAGGAAGGCCGTACGACGAGGAATAAATGGGGGCTCCCCGGAGAATCGCCCTCGGCGCAGCCGAGCTGGCGACCCCGGCGGCGCCGGGCTGACGGAGAAAGTGGAGCTAGCAAGGCTAGGCCATTTCTCCGTTTCTCCGAGAGGGGTAAGCGTTTATGCCGCAGAAGCAGGCCTTCGCTCCTGTAGTCCCGAGAGCGAGGGGCGACATGAAAAAGAACGAAGAGGCGGAGGACGGGACGGGAAGGCGTGAAAAAGCAAAGAAGAAATCCCGCCGCCGAGCGGTGGAGACTGTGGAGTTCGCGGTCCCTGCCGCCGTCGGCAGGGAGGAGCGACGCGGACCGATCCGCGCCCGAAGGGGCGAAATCCAAGCGGCGGTGGGCGGGGTGGGCAACTCGCAGAGTTGTCCACGCCGTCCACGGACGCGGCAGTATCCACGGCAAGTTTTGGGTCTTGCGCGAGTCCGCTTCGCGCTTTATACTGGACCTGAGCGCAGCTTTCCCCCAGGAGCGGCTACGCTCCCCAATGACCCGGCGCGCTCAGCGTCGGGTCATTCTATTGGCGAAGCCGACTCTCGTCTCAATATACGTCCTCAGCAATTCGACCAAGAAAGAGTTCTTGGTCTGGATGGGGGACGACGTTCGCCCCCCGTCCGAAGCGGATTTTAAATTCCTGCGTCCCACGCATTGGAGCGCCGCCGACCACGTGATCGTCCATACGGTTGAATCTGGACTCACGCGGGACGACGCCCCGGCATTTCGCGACAACTACGCCATGAATATGAGGCAGTTGCCCGGCTGGAACGTAAGAATCATAGGGCCAGGGTCTTGAACGATGAAGCGCCGTGTTATCCGATTAGGCGCGCTTTCTTGAAGCTGAAGTAGCGGTCGTCGGTTACGATCAGGTGGTCGGCGAGTTCAACGCCGAGCAAGCAGCCGGCAAGTTGAAGTCGCCGCGTGACTTGCCGATCCTCGGCGCTCGGCCGCGTATCCTGGGAAGGATGATTGTGCCCGACCATGACGCTGTGCGCGTTGTTGAGGAGCGCGCCCTTGAATACCTCGCGAGGGTGCACGATGGAGGCGTCGAGACTGCCCACCGAGACGAGCTCGCATCCGATCAGGCGCCGCCGCGAGTCGAGGTCGAGCCGCCAGAAGTGCTCGCGGTCGAGGCCGCGCGCCAACGGGCATAGAACTTTATAGGCGTCCTCGGCCGAGCGAATGATCCTCCGCGAGAGAAGTCCCGAGCGCACGACCCTTAAACTCGTGATCATCGCAGGATCTCGCCCAGGAGGACCACGACGCGGTCGCCCATGCGCGCCGCGCGCCAAAATTGGACCGACCCAAAGACGAGCACAAGCTCCATGCCGAACGCCGCGGCGAAGTGCGCGGCGAACGGCGCGCGGCCCGCGAAGGGCCGCACAAGCCGCTCCGATAAGGCGTATGCGGCATGGTCGAGCGCCAAGGCCAGCCGGAAGGCGCTCGTCGCGATGAGCGCCTGGACATAGGTCAGCCATCCGAAGGACAGCAGCCAGCCCAGCACGAGTTCCCGGAGGACCCGGTGCATGAGGTCCCGCGAAAGGGCGTGCCGCCAGTGCGCCCAGGCGGCGGCGAGGAGGACCCAGACGACGAGCCTCGCCAGCGGCCGCCAGTCCCAGTCCTGCCACGCGAATGCGTCGGGGGTCTCCTGCTCCATGAAGGATATACGACTACCCCCCTCCTTTCGTTCCAACGGAGTTCGCGGTCCCTGCCGCCTATACGGCAGGGAGGAGCGTCCGCGGACCGATCCGCGCCCCGTAGGGGGCGAACTCCGGGCGTCGGAGCCCCCCTCTCCGGCTACGGCTCGGCGGGGACGACGACGAGCTCCACGTCCTCCGGCGCGATGCGCCTCCTGTCGAAGGTCAAGTAGTAGCCCTGGGTTACGAAGCGCTTCCGGAAGCGTACGGCAAAGGCTTCCGCCTTCGCCTCCGTCTCGAACTCATCAGGGCTCGCGAATAATTTGTCCGTCTCGTTCCACAGCATGAACATGATTGGTCTCCTTCGGGCAAGCCGCCCGCGGACCGCCCCGGGTTGCCCCGGGGCGGCGGCGTGGACGGCCCGCCTCAGAGCAACCC
>JAMPYD010000047.1 GCA_023700845.1 Elusimicrobiota bacterium
AAGGGGCGGTGCTCCCGCTCGAGCGCGGCGGCGAGGCGCCGCGCGACGGCGAGCCGCTTTTTGAGGAGCGCGTTCTCGCTCACGCCGGGATCCGCGAAGCGGCGGCGGGCGCGGGTCTCGGGCGCGAAGACGTTGAGCACGATGAGCAGCCACTCCAGGCCGACCAGGTCGTAGACGAGGTCGACGCGGCGCAGAAACAGCTCATGGTCGGGCAAAGAGGCGGCGAGCTGGGAGACGAAGCGTCGCCTATTCTCAGGGGATACGCTCTGCGCGACATGGTGCGAGAAGTCGCAGGCGAGCTTGGCGGGATCGTCCTGACCGAAGTACTCGAAGTCGAGGAAGTGCATGCGGCCCTTCGCGTCCTCGAGGGCGTTGTGGAAGCCGAAGTCCGACGGGCTGAGGATGCGCTGGCTGGCGGGCAGCGGCGCCTCGAGGTCGAGGCCCTGGAGATCCGTTTCAACGAAGAAGCGCGCGAGCAGGCGCTCCTTGAGCGGCACGACGGTCTCGGCGACGAAGCGGCGCGCCTGCGGAAAGCCCTTGAGCTCGGCCGCGCCCTCGCGCACCCGGGAGAGGCGGCGTTCGATGTGGCGCGCGTAGTCGCCGAGGCAGCGGCGCGAGTCGGCGGCCTCCGGGTAGGAGCCCGGGCGCAGGCCCGCGAGGCGCTTGATGAAGGCGGCGGCCTGCAGCACCTGGGCGCGGCCGGCGCCCTTCTTGCGCAGGTCGCGGCCGTCAATCCAGGACAGCAGGGCGAACTCGCCGTTCGGGTCGAGATAGAGGGGCTGGGGGATGCGGCGGATGCCGTTGTCCCAGAGCAGGGTCAGGGCGCGGAACTCGACGCGGCCGCGCTCGCGGCGGTCGCGCGCGTCGACGAGGTAGCGCTTGACGAGGAGCTTCGCTCCGCTCGCAAGCGTGACCTTGAGCGGGCGGTTGTTCCCTTGGCGCGCGCCGCGCTCCACACGCGCGGGACGCTCGCCCGTGGTCCGCTCGACGGCGCGGTAGGCGGCGGGCCCGAGCGCGGCCATGTCGTCGACGGCGGCGCGGACCTCGCTCCAGCGCGCGGCGCGCGGCAGGCGTGAGGGGCGGGCGGAGAAGTGGAGGCGGGCGGTGTCCTTGGGGAAGGCCGGATGCTCGAGAACCTCCGGCAGGTCGTCGACGAACAGGTCGAGGTCCAGGTGCGCGATCATGCGGACCTTCTCCGCCCGGTCGGCGGCGAAGCGTACGTTGGCGGGAGCGATCAGTCCCTTCGCGCGGCGCTTGAGCCAAAGCAAGGCGGCCTCGCGCAGCTTCACCGAGGGGTCGAAATGAGAGGTTTTGGATTTGTGGCTGACGATGAAAACCTCGTGGCCCGCGGCCTTGGCGCGGCGCAGAAAGTCGAGACAGCCCGGGAAGAAGGTCGCGGAGAGAATCTCCCGGCCGTAGGCCTCGGCCTGCAGAGCCTGCCAGCGCAGGTCGTGACCGTCCTCGGCGAGCAGGAGCGCCTTGACCGCGTCCTTCGTGGCCGCCGGGCGTCCCTTCAGCCAGCCGCGGCGGCGCGCGAGGCGTGCGAAGACCGCGTCGTAGCGGATCACCGTGTTGTCGAAGTCGAGGCCCAGCCGCAGGCTCATCGGCGGTAGAACTCTCGAATACACGCGATCACGTGGCCGATCTGCCGGTTCGTCAAGTACTGATGAACCGGCAAGGAGAGGATCCGGCGCGACTGGCGCTCGGCTTCGGGGAAATCCCCGGCCTTGCCGCGCAGGTTCCGCGCGGAAGGCTGGAGGTGGATGGGCGTCGGGTAATGGATCGCCGTCGAGATGCCCTTGGATTTGAGGAAAACCTGGAGTTCGTCGCGGCGGTCGGCCTGGATGACGAAGAGATGGTAGACGTCCCGGGCGCCGGGCTCGTCGTTCGGGCACTCGACGACGCCGGCGAGCCCCTTGCGGTACAGCGCGGCGTTGAGGCGGCGGCGGCGCGTGACCTCGGCCAGGCCCTTGAGCCGCTCGCTCAGGACGGCGGCCTGCAGCGTGTCGAGACGGGAGTTGTAGCCCCAGAAGGAGACCTCGTTGCGCGACTTGAGGCCGTGGTTGCGCAGCAGGCGCAGGCGCGCGGCGAGCGCGGCGTCGCCGGTGACGATGGCGCCCGCGTCGCCGGCGGCGTTGAGGTTCTTGAGCGGGTGGAAGCTGAAGCAGGCGGCGTCGCCGAAGGAGCCCGCGGCGCGGCCGCCGCGCTTGGCGCCGACGGCCTGGGCCGCGTCCTCGACGACCTTGAGCCCGTGCCGGCGGGCGAAGCGATTGATGGCCTCCATGTCGCAGACCTTGCCGGTCAGGTGGACGGGGAGGATCGCCTTCGTGCGGCGCGTGAGCGCGCCGGAGAGCATGGACGGGTCCATGAGCTGGTCGGGCTTCACGTCGACGAAGACGGGAATCGCTCCGGCCTGGGCGATGGCGCCCGCGGAGGCGATAAAAGAATTCGGCGCCGTGATCACCTCGTCGCCGGGGCCGACGCCCAGCCCCTTGAGCGCCAAGGTCAGCGCGTCGGTGGCGTTGGCGACGCCGATTGCGTGTCCCGCGCCGCACAGGCGCGCGAACTTCTTCTCGAATTCCTCCACGTCGCGGCCCGAGATGTACTCGCCCTCGCGCATGACGCGGTCGAAGATCTTCAGCAGGCGCGGACGCTCCGCGGCGTACTGGCCCGAGAAGTCGACGTATCGGACCTTCATCTAGGCCTCGCCGTAGAATTCCTTCACGCAGGCGATCATGTGCTCGATCTCCTCGTCGGTGAGGTGCTGGTGCACGGGCAAGGTGATGGTCGCCTTGGCCTGCGCCTCGGCGACGGGGAAGTCCCCGGCCTTGTAGCCGAGCGGCTTGCTCGCGGGCTGCAGGTGCAAAGGCCGGGGGTAGTGCACCTTCGCGTCGATGCCCTTCTCGACGAGGAACTTGAGCAGCTTGTCGCGGTCCTCGGCCAGGAACTGGTAGAGGTGGTACGAGTGGCGCTCGTTCGCGGAGCGCGGCGGGAACGTGAGCGCCTTGATCGGTTTGAGGGCCTTTTCGATGCGGACCGCGTTGTCGATGCGCGTCTGCGTGATCCACTCGAAGTCCTTGATCAAGTGGTTGCCGACGACGGCCTGGAGAGAGTCGAGGCGGCTGTTGTAGGCGTAGAACGCGTATTCGTCGCGGCTCGACATGCCGTGGTTGCGAAGAAGGCGCAGCTGGTCGCGCGTCTTCTCGGAGTTGGTCGTGATGACCCCGCCGTCGCCCCAGACGTTGAGATTCTTGAGCGGATGTAGCGAGAACCCGGCGGCCGCGCCGCTGGCTCCCGCGCGTCGCGACCCGACGGCCGCGCCGATGGACTGGCACGCGTCCTCGACCACGGGCAGGCCGTGCTTGTCCGCGATCTTGAGGATCGCCTCGATGTCGAACGCCTGCCCGCCCCAATGCACGGGCAGCAGGGCCTTCGTCTTTTTCGTGATCGCCTTCTCGATCTTCGACGGGTCGATCACGAACTTCTCGTTGCAGTCGACGAACACGATGCGCGCGCCGGCCGTCTCGATGGCGCCCGCGGTGGCCACGAAGGTGTTGGCGGCGGTGATGACCTCGTCGCCGGGGCCCACGCCGAGCGCCTTCAGCGAGAGGAACAGGGCGTCGGTGCCCGAGCCCACGCCGACGGCGTATTTCGCGCCGATGAGCTTCGCGAAGCTCTCCTCGAATTGCCGCACGGGGGCGCCCAGCGTGAAGTCGCCGGATTTGACGAGCGCGCGGATATCGTCGAGGATGGGCTCGATCTCGGCGAACTGGCGCGCGAGATAGGAGTAACGGACTTTCATCGGGGGTCTGCCTGCGGTCTTCATGGGATTCTCACTCGAAAACGATGTAGGAATAGTCGCCGGTGTAGCCGCTCTCCTTCATGAACCACTCCCACTCCTTGGGCGTGTAGAACGACCGGCACGTCAGCTGCCAATAGACGAGGTTCGCCTTCTCCTTCTCGTTGCGGTACGTCTCGACGGCGATGTGCTTGGCGCCGCGGCCGACGCGCTCCACCTCCTGCAGGGCGGCCTTGAGTTCGTAGTTGTAAAGGTTGTGGAAGGTGATCAGCGAGTACACGAAGTCGAAGCTCTTGTCCGGATACGGAAGGGAGACCGCGCTGCCCTGCGTCAGGAAAGGCTTGATCTCCTCCTTCGCGTTCTCGATCGCGTAGGACGAGATGTCGAGCCCGGCGACCTTGGAGCCGGGCAGCAGCTTCATCAGTTCGTACAGCAGGTAGCCTTTGCCGCAGCCGACGTCGAGGATGCTGTCGCCGGGCTTCAGCCCGTAGTGCTTGATCATCGCCTCGGCGACCGGCTTCCAGCGCCCGTCGTATTTGTAGCCGCCGTAGCCGTACTGGCGCTCGCCGTCCCAGTAGTCTTTGCCGTACTGGATGGCGATCTCGGCGCACCGGGCCTTGTCGTGCTGGACCACGCGCGCGACGTAGTCTCGTTTCGTGGAGTTCGACAGCCTCATGAGAAAGTCGACGTAGGCCATGCTATTTGAGCAGAGCCTCCACGCTCTTGAGCATGGCCACGCGCGAGATCGAGGCGCTGTTGCCGACGATCGTCACCGCTTGGGCGCCAGCGAGGTTGCCGAGGAAGCCGATCACTTCCGCGGGCAGCTTCGCCGCCGAAGCGAGCGAGGTCATGGCCAGCACGGAGTCGCCCGCGCCGATGCGGTCGACGACCTTCATGGCGAAGGCGGGACACTCAGAGAAGCCTTCGCCCTCGCGGTAAAGCAAGGTCCCTTTGGTTCCGCGCGTGACCATGACCGTGGAGGCTTTCAAGCGCTGGGCCAGGTTCTTGGTGAGGAGCTTGAGATCGTCGCGCCGGTTGCGGTGGTCGAGGCGCAGCTCGCCCTCGTGGATGCAGATGTAGTCGGCGCGCGGGTACTTGGAGATCGTGTGGAAGCCGATGTTGGCCGCGTTGATCTGCGTCATCACCGAAAGGAAACGGGACTTCCTGGTCAGAAGCTCGACGGCGCGGGGACCGATGAGGCCGTGGCCGAAATCTGCCGCGATGACGACATCGTAGCCGGAGAGCTTCATCTCGAGGAACCGGCACAGGTCGTCCTCCTCCGGGCCTTCGATCGGCGCGTCGTTCATCTCGTAGACCTCGATGAGCTTGTTGAGCAGCCCCGCCTGGACGAAGCGGCGCTTGACGATGGTCGGCGAGTCGGTCTTGTAGACGAAGTGCGGGGTCACCGTGGGCTTGAGGTTGGCGCGGGCGAACTCTTCTTGAGTATTTTTCGTGCCGAGGTACGTCACGAGGTCGACCTTGCCGCAGAACTCCGCGAGGTGGTTCGCGATGGCGAGCGATCCGCCGGCGTGCTTTTCCTCGGAGCGATACTGCAGGGCGAGGATGGGCTCCTTGGAGGACTTGCCCATGGCCTCGCAGTAGACGTAGTCGTCCAGGATGGCCTCGCCGATGACGAGGACCTTGAGCGCGCCCAGGCCGCCGATGAGGCCGGAGATGTCGGCGCCCGAGAACCGGCGGCGCAGGCGTTCGAGGAATCCGGCCACGGGGCCGTCGAACTGGGGCATGTGGCGGTTCAGGAGCTTGGAGGAGCTGAAGGTGATGTCCTCGGTGAAGCGGATCTCCCCGCCGGCGGCGCGCACGGCCGCCTCCTCGATCGCGATGCCGCCGGTGACGTCCTTGGACGCGTCCTTGTAGTCGGGGCCCTTGGCGTAGACATCGGGCTTGAGCAGCTTGATCGCGTTGACCGCCGTGGGCCACTTGTTGACCGCGACGTAGTCCACGCTGTCGAGCGCGGCGATGACCTCGGCGCGCAGGTCCTGGGGGAAGGCCGGCCGGTGCGGACCCTTGTTGACGTGCTGGTCTTGGGTGAGGGTGACGACGAGAAGGTCGCCCATCGCCTTCGCCTCGGCGAAGTGGCGGACATGGCCCACATGGAGGAGATCGAACACGCCGTGGCAGTGCACGATCTTCTTCTTGAGGCCGCGCTGACGGTCTAGTTCCTTGCCCAGCGCGTCCACGTCGTAAATTTTGGAGCGGATGGAGCTCTTGGCGGGAGACTTCGCGGGGGTCTTGGCTTTCATCGGGTCTTGGCCGGCTCGAGGCAGTCGAACCAGGCCTTCGTCGCGGTCTCGATCGTCTTCGGGGTCCACACGGGGGCCTCGCGCCAGTAGTCGATATTGGCGAGCATCTGCGCGACGCCCTCCTCGATGCCGATTTTGGGCGCCCAGCCGAGGGCCTTCTTGATGTTCGTGATGTCGGCGAAGGTGCAGTCGGGCTCGCCGGGGCGTTTGGGCACGTAGGTCACCGGGCCGCCGAGCAGCTCGACGAGGCGGTTGACGCTGTAGGTGTTCCCCGAGCCGACGTTGAAGATCTGGCCGGAGATGGCCGAGCCGGCGGCCGCGACCAGCGCCGCGGCCACGTCGGTGACGAAGGTGAAATCGCGGGTCTGCGTGCCGTCGCCCACCACGGTGAAGGGCTTGCCGTGGATCTTTTGGGCGAGGAAGACGCCGAACACCGCGCCGTAGGTGCCGGACGTGCGCGAGCGCGGGCCGTAGACGTTGAAGAAGCGCGTGGAGACGACGGGCATGCCGTAGACCCGGCCCCAGTGCAGGGCGAGCTCCTCGCCGAGGCGCTTGGTCAGGGCGTAGGGGTACTGCGGGCGGATGTCGGCCGTCTCCGGGGTGGGGTAGGCGTCCGGGATGCCGTAGCAGGAGGACGAGGCGGCGTAGACGAAGCGCTTGACGCCGGCCGCGCGGGCGGCCTCGAGGACGGACTGGGTGCCGACCACGTTCGCTCGGAAATACTCGGTCGGGCGCTCGATCGACGGGACGATGTCGGCGAGCGCGGCCAGGTGGAAAACCCAGCCGGCGCCCTTGAAATGGGGGGCGATCTTCTCATGATCGCAGACGTCGGCCTGAACGAGGGAGAGGCGCGAGTTGTCCTTCTGGTGCGCGAGGTTCTGGGGGCGTCCCGTGGAGAAGTTGTCGAGGACGACGACCTCGTGGCCGTCGGCCAGGAGGCGGTCGACCAGATGGCTGCCGATGAAGCCTGCGCCTCCCGTCACGAGCGCCTTGCTCTTGCTCGTCATGCGGCGGCCGCGCCCTGGCCTTTCATGACCTTCACGTTGAAGTAGCGGGGATCGGTGAGGCTGCCGGGCAGCTTGCCGGTTTTGAACGCGCGGCACAGATCCCGGATCGCGTCTTCGACCGTGCGTTTGGGCCGGAATCCCAGGTCGCGCGTGATTTTTCCGGACGAAACATGATAAGAGCGCAGGTCGTCGGTCGGGCTCGTGACGATCTCAATCGGGGGCTTGCCCGGGAACTCCTTCTCGACGATCGCCTTGACCATGACGGCCAGGTCGGCGACGGTGTGGTTCTCGTAGCCCGCGTTCCAGATCCCGCCGTCGATCTTCTCGGCCGGCAGGGCCAGCAGCTCGACGTACAGGTTGGCGATGTCGTCGATGTGGATGTTCGGCCGCTTCTGGGAGCCGCCGAACACGGTGATCTTGCCGGTGTTGACCGCCAGGTTCGTCAGGATGTTGACCGCGAGGTCCAGGCGCGTGCGCGGCGAGTAGCCGCACACCGTCGCGGGGCGAATGACGCAGGCCGTGAAGCCCGGCTTCTTGAGGCGGGCCAGGACGTCCTCGCACATGGCCTTGAACTTGCTGTAGTCGGTCAGCGGCTTGAGGGGATGGTTCTCGTCGACGTTCGGCGACTCGCTGACGCCGTAGACGGAGCTCGAGGAGGCGTAGATGAAGCGCTTGACGCCGGCGGCCTGGCAGGCGAGGACCATCGGCTCGAAGCAGTCGAAATTGATGGACTTGCCCAGCGCGGGGTCCAGCTCGAAGCTGGGGTCGTTGGAGATGCAGGCGAGATGGATCACGGCTTCGCAGCCCTTCACGGCGGCGGCGAAGGAGGGGGTGTCCCGGAGGTCCGCCTTGACCGTCTTCAGCCGGGGGTGGGAGCCGAGGCCCTCGGCCCCGTAGTACATGATGTCGTACGCGACGACTTCGTGTCCCGCTTCCAATAGCTTGGGGACGAGGACGCAGCCGACATAGCCGGCGGCGCCGGTGACGAGGACTTTCATAGGGGGGAGGGCCTGTTTTGCGGGATGTTCAACTTGTGAACATTATATCGATTTTTGTGGTGTACGGCAACGCGAACCGGAGGGGAATCAGACGAAGTCGGCGTGTTCGGGGTCGAGGCCTAGAAACTCCTCGATCAGGAGATTCTTGGAGTGGGAGACGCAGTGGTGGGTGCAGTCGCGGGAGGGGTCGAGGGATTGCATCTGGGCCTTGTTCTCGGCGGAGAACCAGAAGTCCTTGAAGGACCGCTCCTTGATGGAGCCGAGGCGTCCGAGGTCCGTGTAGGCCTTGTCCTGGCAGGTGTAGACGACGGAGTCGGCGCCGATGACGGTCAGGAATTGGAGGTACGCGCAGCGCTTGTAGGCCTTGTCGAAACGCTCTTCCAGGGCGTGGTAGTGGTCGATGATCTTGAAATCCTTGTCCGCGAGCTTCGCGGCGGCTTCGAGTTGGGCGCGGACCGTGCCGGTGATGGCGGCGTGATACTCGTTGTTCTCCTTGCCGGAGTTGCTCACCACGCAGCCGCTGAACTTGACGCTGGAGATGCCGGCGTCCTTGGCCTGACGGCAGAAGTCGGCGATGTGCTCCGCGTTGTCCTTGCCGACGATGAAGCTGATCCCCAGGGCGCAGCGGGAGCCGAGGCGGGCGAAGGCGGCCAGGTTTCCCATGACCTTGGCGTACTCGTCCTCGCCGACGCCGCGCGAGCGGGCGTAGCTCGGGCCGTCCCAGGCGTCGATGGAGACGCGCGCCCAGGTTCCGTGGCGGCTGAAGGCCTCCGCCGCCGCGCCCTTGAGGAGCGCGCCGTTCGTCAGAGTAGCGACCTTGACGCCGCCTTTGGCCAGGCGCTCCACGACCTGGGGCAGGCGCTGATAGAGCAGCGGCTCGCCGCCGCCGGAGAAGGTCACGGCCTTCACGCCCATGGCGATGATGTCGCCGACGATCTCGTCCATTTTCGCGTCCGAAATCTTGTCGCGCAGCTCCATCTTGCTGCCCAGCTCGAGGTTGTCGGCTCGGTAGGCGCAGTACCAGCAGTGGTGGTTGCAGGCGTTGATGGGCTTGATGCGGATGTGGACCGGGGCGGCGACGTTGCCGTCGGCGAGGGCGCGAAGCTGGTCGGGGAAGCGTAGGGCTTTGAGGGAGCTGTATCTTTCGCGCATGTGATCCGCGGTCACCGCAACATTGCGGCCAGTAAGGTAGAATAACATAATGGAAACGCGGGATTTTCTCGTCGTGGGAGGGGGCGTTGTGGGCCTTTCGATCGCCCGCGAGCTCAAGCGCCGCCGGCCGGACGCCTCGGTCTCCCTTGTCGACAAGGAGGATGGGCCCGCGCGTCACGGAAGCGGCCGCAACAGCGGCGTGCTGCACGCCGGCTTCTACTATACCGCCGACAGCCTGAAGGCGCGCTTCACGCGGGCCGGCAATCTCGCCTGGACGGAGTTCTGCCGCGAGCGCAACCTTCCGCTGCGCGCCTGCG
>JAMPYD010000048.1 GCA_023700845.1 Elusimicrobiota bacterium
CTGAGGCCCGCGGACCCGCGTCACCAGATGTGCGCGGAGACCTGCTCGACGAGGACCTCCCGGTCGGCGGGGACGCCGACGCGGTGGGTGTGGGTTCCGTCCGCCCAATCCACGCGGACGACGTCGGCCTCGCTTTTTCCGCCGAGGCCGAAGCGGACGGGCTTCGCGCCGGCGCGCCGCCGCAGGATCAGCCGCCCGGCCTGAACCGTCACCACGGCCCGCGCGCCCCTCTCGAGCCCGACGGCCCGGACCGCCAGCCAGCGGCCTCCGCCGCCGGCCGGGCCGCTGACCGGGGGATCCAGCGGCGATTCGTAGGCGCAGCGCTCCGCCTCGCGCGCCCGGCGCTTGCCGAGCCGCGCGAAGCGCTCCAGCAAAGCGGCCCCCTCCCGTCCGCGCCCGAGCCGCTCCAGCATCCGGCCCAGGCGGACGAGCGCGGCGCCGTGATCCGGGCGAAGCTCCAGGACCCGGCGCAATTCGGCCTGCGCCGAATCCTCGCGCCCCGCCTGGGCGTGGGCCTCCGCGAGCCGCAGCGGGATCGCGGGCTCGCGCGGGTCGAGCCGCCCGGCCCGCGTCAGCCGGGCGACCGCGTCGTCGCCGCGCTCCAGGCCCAGCAGGCATTTCCCCAGCAAATAGAGAACCCGCGGGCTGTCGGGCATCAGGACGGCGGCCCGCTCCAGGTGAGGGAGCGCCTCCTCGTATTTCCGCTGGGACAGGCGCATCATCCCCAGGTTGACGACCGCCATGGCCGGCGCCGGCCTCGCCTCGAGCAGACGGTCGAATTCGCGCGCCGCGGTCTCGTACATCCCGCTTCCCCAATGGGCGACGGCCTTGTGATGGAGGCTGAGCTGCTCCTCGGAGAGGAGGTCCCAGGCCTGCGCCGGGGCGTCCGCGCCGGCTCCGCGCGCCGAGGCGGACAGGAGCAGCAGCGCCGCCGCCAGCGCGAAGCGCCCGCGGGCCACGGCTACTGTTCCTCCCGGATCACGAGGATGCGGTCCGCGGCGACGTTCTCCAGCCGCCGGCGCAGGCCGCTCGGCCAGGCGACCTCGATGGAGTCCGCGCGCGGGCTCTCCCCCAGGCCGAAGCGCGCCTCGCGCAGGAGGCTGTTCTGGAAGCCGCCGCCCTGGGCGCCCATCTCGGCCGTCTGCGTCAGCGCGCCCGCCCGGACGACGATCCTCGCGCCGATCCCGTCGCGGTTCGAGCGCGTGCCCTCGAGGCGCACCGCCAGCCAGTGATGCGCGCGCGTGCAGTTTCCGGCGAACAGGCGGATCGGCGCGAAGCCGGTCACGACGACGTCCAGGCACCCGTCCCCGTCGAGGTCGGCGTAGGCGCTCGTCCGGGACTCGCCGGCGAAGTCGAGGCCGCTCGCCTCGGAGGCGTCGCGGAAGCGCCCCGCGGCCGGGTCGTAGCGCCAGAAGACCATGGTCTCGTCCGAGTAGGCGAACTGGTTGGACCACCAGCCGTTGACCTGGAAGATGTCCTGCCACCCGCGGTTGTCGGCGTCGAAGAAGAAGCCGTTCCAGCCCCAGCCGGTGCGGACGTCGTCCACCCGCTCGGGGTAGACGTCCGCGAACGTCCCGTCTCCGGAATTGCGGAACAGGCGGTCGCGCTGATGATAGCGCGACCCGCCCGAAACGTAGCCGGGATACGGCAGGCGGAACGCGCGGGCCGCCTCCGGGAACAGATAGCGCGCCGACGGCCGGTCGCTTCCCGGATAGGTCACGAACAGGTCGAGATGCCCGTCGTGGTCGAAGTCGGCGGCGGAGACGCCCATGCCGTTGCCCAGGCTGTCCACGCCGGCCGCGCGCGAGACGTCGCGGAAGGTCCCGTCGCGCTGGTTCCGGTAAAGGCGGTTGATCCCGAAATCGTTGAGCACGTCCAGGTCCGGCCAGCCGTCGCCGTCGTAGTCGAAGCTCACGGCGGCCAGGCCCCAGCCCGCGTCGCCCAGGCCGGCGCGCGTGGAGACGTCGACGAAGCGGGAGCCGAGGCCCCGGTAGAGGCGGTCGGGAGAGCCCGTCCGCAGCTCCCCGATGTCCTCCACCTGCCGGCGGTAGTCCTGCGCCTCGGCCAGGAACAGGTCCAGGCGCCCGTCCCGGTCGTAGTCGAGCCAGACGGCGGAGGTGGTGTTCCTCGCCCCGGCGGGAAGCCCCGCCTCGCGCGTCGCGTCGACGAAGCGTCCCCGGTCGTTCCGAAAAAGTCTGTCCCTCTTCTTCTTGTCGTGCATGACCAGCAGATCCGGCCGGCCGTCGCCGTCGTAATCCGCGGAGCTGGCGCCGTTGTGGCAGCTGACGCCGGACAGCCCCGCCGTGGAGGTGACGTTCTCGAAGCGGAAGGCGCCGAGGTTGCGGTACAGCTGCGCCTGCTCGAAATCGCAGAAGAAGAGGTCGGGAAGGCCGTCGGCGTCGAAATCCAGGACCGAGAGCCCTCCCGGCATCTCGCCGGGCGCCTCCCAGGAATGGCGCGGCGCCTCCGGGGAGGGCGAGGAGAGCCCGGAGAGGCTCGCGGGCACCGGCCGGAACCAGAGCGCCGCGGCCGCCGCGCTCGACGCGGGAGCCGCCTCGAACGCGCCGTCCCACACCGCCGCGGCCTCGCGCAGATCCTCGGGCCCGATCGCCGCGGCCTTCCTCGCGGCGGCGGCCGCCGCCGCCCGGCGCAAGGTCGCGTCCGCCATCACCGCGGCCATCTCCGCGAGCTCCTCGGCGGCGTAGGGCGACAGCGCGGCGAGGTCGCCGGCGGGCGCGCGCTCCATCGCCGCGGCGACGAACTCCCAGGGCTCCGACGCCTCCCGCACCAGCGCCCGCGTCTCGCGCGGGACCGCCAGCGGCTCGCGCCCTTGGGGGAAGAACAGCGCGCCGCCTCCCTCCGCGTCTCTCGACGACGGGAAGGTGCGCGACAGCGCGTCGGCCATGGTGCCGGCGGAGATCCACGGCTGATGAGGGCCCATGCGGCTCTGCGCCTTCCGCCACAGCCGCTCCATGTGCCGCGCGAGGAAGGCCGTCAGGAACTTCTCCGCCTCCCCGGGCTCGAGCGGCGTCCCCGTCCAGCCCCGCCACGCCCGCTCCCCGCCCTTGCCTCTCGCCTCGAGCTGCCACAGCGCGTATTCCAGGGACAGAACGGGGGCCGTGTTCCCCTTCATCCCGAGCGTCTCCTCGTCGTCCATCGTCGGAATGGAGAAGACGCCCTGATGCCGGAGGGTCTTGGACGCCCGTTCCAGGCACGCGGTCCCGCCCGCGCCGCCGGAGGGCTCCGCCGCGCACAGCTCCCCCGCGAGACGGGTCAGGGCCAGATCGTAGATGGCGAGGCCGCGTCCCAGGAAATCGGCCTCGTCGCGCTCCGCCGTCAGCCCCAGCGCCGCGAGAAGGTCCGCGCCGTCGCGGCCCTTCCCGAAATAGGCGCGGACATCCGCCTCGGAGACCCGGAGCGCGCGCGCGTCGGACAGGACGAGATGATTCAGGCGCCGGGACCGGTCGAGGACCGGGGTATACTCGAACTCCGCCGCGAACAGACGGTAGGCGATCGACGTCGCGCTCTCCTTGGAATCGGCGCGCCGCCGGAAACGTTCGATCCTCCGCGAGGACCGCGTCCACGCGTCGCGCAGCTCCGACAGCGACCAGTCGTACTGGGCGGGGGTGCGGCCCAGCGCCGGCGGCAGGACGGCGGCTCCCGCCGGAACGGCGAGGAGGCAGGCCAGGCCGCACGGCCGCGCGAGCCTCCGCCAAAGGCGCATCCTAGGGGAACCTCAGCGCGACGCGCTTGCGCTCCAGGACCTTGAAGCCCGCCGCGCCCTCGGTGACGAGGAGGAAGCGTTCCATGGGCGGGGACGCGACGACCTGTTTTTTCCCGGTGGCGGGCCAGACGATCTCGACGGATTCGACGGCGTCGGCCGCGCCCAGGCCGATCTCGGCCTGAAAGGAGTTGGCCCCGAAAGAGCCTCCGCTCGTGACGGTGCGATGGATGCTGCGCCTCGTCCCGGAGGAAACGACGTCCACCTTGATGCGGGCGCCGACGGCGGCCCGGTTCGAGCGGGTTCCCGCCAGGATCAAGGTGATCCAGCGGCCCGCCGGTCCGGGGTTGATGAACAGCGCGTTGCGGGCGGCGTCGGCGTCGTAAACCCCGCCCATCTCCGCGTAGACGTCCTCGTCCCCGTCGTTGTCGATGTCGCCGAAGGCGATGCCGTGCCCCTTCTCCAGGAGCCCCATGCCCGTCGCGCCCGTGACCTCGCGGAAGGATTTTCCCTCCTCGCCGCGGAAGGCGAGGTTGGGGACCGTGGAGCGCAGGTCCGGGTTTCCGGTCCCGCCGTAGAAATCGAGCCAGCCGTCGGAATCCAGGTCGCCGAAGTTGCCGCCCATCGCCATGACGGAGCGGTCCAGCCCGCTTTTCGCCGCCATGTCCTCGAAAGTTCCGTCGCGGCGGTTGCGGTAGAGGCGCGGGTGGTTGCCGGCGTATTTCACGCCCAGCGCGTCGGCGGCCGCCGCCTCGGAGGACGGGGTCATGGGGAAGTCGAAGACGAACAGGTCCTCCCAGCCGTCGTTGTCGTAGTCCCAGAACCAGGCCGAGAAGCTCGCGAGCGGCCCCGCCACCCCCGCCTCGGCGGTCGCGTCCCGGAACCCCCACGGCCCGGCGCCCTTGGGACCGAGGTTGCGGAACAGCGCGTTCTCCTGATCCTTGAACGAGACGTACAGGTCGACGCGGCCGTCGTTGTCGTAATCGCCCCAGTTCGCGCCGACGACGAAGCCGTCGCGCAGCAGCCCCGCCTCCTCGGTGACGTCGACGAAGGTCCCGTCCCCCTTGTTGCGCATGAGACGGGCGGGGCCCGTTTTCAGGTCGTCGTTGCCGAGGAACAGGTCGAGCGAGCCGTCGTTGTCGTAGTCGGCCCAGACCGCGACCTGCGAGGGGCGCAGGCCGCCCAGGCCGGCGCGCAAGGTCGCGTCCTCGAAAAGCCCCCCGCCCAGGTTTCGAAGCAAGGTGCAGCGCCCGTCGCTTCCGGCCTCGCCGTCGAGCTGGCGGGGGATGAAGACGTCGGGGCGGCCGTCGCCGTCGTAGTCGGCCTGGACGATGTGCAGCCCCCCGCCCACGCCCTTGAGGCCGCCCCGCTCGCTCCAGTCCTCGAACGTCCCGTCGCCCTTGTTGCGGTAGAAGCGCAGCTGCTCGTCGCCGCGGATCGACGAGGCCATGACGTCGAGGAACCCGTCCCCGTCGAAATCCTCCATGATCGCCCCGCCGGCGTGCGACAAAGCGTCGAGGCCCAGGGCCGGGGCCGCGTCGACGAAGCGCTCGAGGCCCCGCGTCCCGAAGGACTCCGCGGGGATGAGCCAGCGCGCGGGCACCCCGCCCGGGTATCTCCCGGCCGCCATGTAGGCCAGGTTCAGAAGCCAGCGCGACTGCAGATCCGCGGGCCGGATCTCGAGCAAGGCCTCCAGGACGCGGATGGCCTCCTCGGCGTCCTTGGGCTCGGCCCGCAGGTCCTGGACTCCTCCCGGGAACACGCAGGACTCGCCGTGGCCGGGCCTGCGGCAGGACGGGGCGGAGCCGGTGCGCAGGTAGGCGCCGGCGAGCTCGCTGAGCGTCTCGAAGTAGAGGAACGAGTAGTCCGCGTTCGCCGACAGGGCCCCGGCCAGCTCCTTGAGCTTCGCGATGCCCTCGCGCGTCCGGCCCCGGCGAAGCAGCGAGGTGGCCCGCACGAAGCGCTTGAGGATGTCGTCGTAGTCCGAGTCGTCGATCCCCCTCATCGCCGCGCCCGACGGGGGCTTCGGGTAGGCGACGCCCGCCTCGAGGCGGCGGCCGTAGGCGCGCGCGCCCGGAACGGGCCGGAGCTTGGGGGCCTCGCCGGCGGCCGGGCCCGCGGCGCGCGCCTTGAGCGCGGCGAGGCCCGCCTTCACGGAGAGAGCCCGGGGCGAGTCCCCGGCCAGCCTCGCCGCGGCCTCGTAGTCGCTCATGGCGCCCGCGAGGTCTCCGGAGGACTCCCGGGCGACGGCGCGGCTTTGAAAGGCGTCGGGGCCGGAGGGGTTCTTCGCGATCGCCGCGGTGAACTCGGCGACGGCCGCCGTGGACTTGCCGGCGCGGAACAGGGAAAGCCCCCGCGCGTTGGCCTGCTGGCCGAGCTCGATCCTGTCGGCGATGAGCCTGGCCTCGGAGGAGAGGGCGGGCGTGCAGGCGCAGACGCCGTCGACCTTCGCCGCGGCGCCCGCGGAGAGGGCCTGGGCCCGGAGGAAATCCCGCCCCGCGCCCTCGGCGTCGCCGCCGCGCTCGCGCGCCAGGGCGCGGTGGAGGAACGCGTCGGGGAAGCGGGGATCGAGATCGAGCGCCTCGTCGAGCGCCTTGAGCGCCCCGCCCGCCTCGCCCTTCTCGAGGAGGCGGCAGGCGTCGGCGAGCCGCTCCTCCGCCAGGACCGTTCTCCGGAAGAAATCGGCGAATCGCGTCCGGTCGAGGTTCATCTCGACATGGCGCTTCCGGCAAGGCCGGGCCGCGTAGGAGTCGAAGTAGACGAGCAGGGCCGCCGCCTCCTTCGGGGCCAGGCGCTTGAGCGCGCTCTCCAGCTCCCCGCGCGGGGCCGGAGGGCGGGCGAGCGTCTCGACGAAGGCCGGCGCGTCGAAGGGCCGCGACTCGGACAGGAACTCCCCCGTCGTCACGTAGGACGCGAGGCACGGCGCCGCCGGCAGGAGGACGAGCGCGGCGAGCACGGCCGGATATTTTTTTCCCGTCACCGCGATTCCTCGACGACGAGCAGGCGGTCGACGGCCTGCTCCGTCAGCACGAGCTTGCGGCCCGAAGGCCAGAGAACCTCGATCTTGGAGGCGCGGTCGGCGCCGCCCAGGCCGAAGTGGAGCGTGAAGCTGTGCTGGGAGAGGTAGCTGCCGCCCGCGGACACGACGCGCGTCTGAACCGTCCCGTCCGGGGTCGTCACGCGCGCGCGCGCGCCGATCGCGTCCGACGCGCCCTCGCGTCCCCTCAGGCGCAGCTCCAGCCAATGGTTCCCGTTGCGCAGGGCGTTGCGCAGGAGCAGGGCCTCGCCGCCGTGGACGTTCACGGCGACGTCCTGCCGCCCGTCGCCGTCGTAATCCGCGCCGGCCAGGCCGCGGGCGTTGAGCGGGAGGCGGAACGCCGGCCCCGCGCGCGCCGAGACGTCCGCGAAGGTCCCGTCGTCCCGGTTCAGGAACAGCTGCAGCGTCTGGCCGATGAGCTTCTCGGGCCGGCCGCGCTCCTCGAACGTCGAGCCGTTTGCGAGGATCAGGTCGAGGCGGCCGTCGTTGTCGTAATCCAGGAACGCCGCGCCCCAGCCCACGTTGTCGAGCGTGGTCTCCCCCAGGCCCGCGGGCGCGTTGCCGTCGGCGAAGTGCAGGCGGCGGCCGGGCTTGTCCTTGGCGGCGCGCTCACGCAGGAGGTTGATGTAGAGGCTCTTCTCGTGGGCGATCCACTGCGTGACCGCCAGGTCGAGGTCGCCGTCGCCGTCGAAGTCGCCGAGCGCGGCGCCCATCGAGCTCTTGACGTCCCCCAGCCACGCCTCGAAGGTCGCGTCGGCGAAGGCGCCGCCGCCGCGGTTGCGCAGCAGGAGGTCGGGCGTCACGTCGTCCGCGACGAACAGGTCCTGGCGGCCGTCCTCGTCGAAATCGGCGAACAGGCACTGCATCCCCTTGCGGTCCGGAGCGGCCGCGCCCGCCGCGCGGCTGACGTCGCGCATGCGGCCGCCGCCCTCGTTGCGGTACAGGGAGTTCCCCAGCGGCGGAAACGCGTGCGGGCTCAAGGTCACGGGAACGTTGTAGCCGCCGCGATCCATCGCGGGCAGGCGCGGCGCGCGGGCCGCGTCGAACTCCACGTAGCGCGGGACGTCGAGGTCGAGCCGGCCGTCGCCGTCGAAGTCCGCGGCGCAGGCCCCGGCGCCCCAGCGCCGGTCCGCGAGGCCGGCGGCGCGGCCGGCCTCGGCGAAGCGCCCCCCTCCCTCGTTGCGGTAGAAGAGGTCCCCCTCGAAGCTCGTCACGAACAGGTCCCGGCGCCCGGCGCCGGTGAAATCCGCGAAGAGGCAGCCCATGCCCGTCCCCCGCCCCGCCGCGCCCGCGGCGCCCGGGACGCGGACGAACGCTCCGCCGCCCTTATTGAGGAACAGGGCGTTCTCCGCGTCGGCGCCGGCCTCGCGCCGCGCGGCGTCGAGCGGGGCGGCGTTGACGAAATAGAGGTCGTCGAGGCCGTCTCCGTCCGCGTCCGCGAAGCAGACGCCCGAGCCCATGTCCTCCGGCAGGAGCGAGGACCTCGTTCCGGGAAAGTGCCGGAACCGGACGCCCGCGGCCCGGGCGACCTCCTCGAAGACGGCGGGCTCCGCGGGAACGGGCGGCGTCCGGCGGCACCCCGCGCACAGCCCCGCCAGGACGAGGGCCGCGAGGCTTTCCCTCCTCATCGTCAGGCGCCCCGCCCCAGGGGAACCTCGACCGTGTCCTCGCCCACGTCGGTGATGGGAAGCGGCGGCTTGCCCTTGCCCAGGACGATGTCGGCGAAGGCCTGGCGGAACTTCCGGTAGCGCAGCCGGGCCGCGATGACGACGGGCCCCGCGGTCCCCTTGGGCAGGCGCGTCTCGTACGGCGCGGAGTCCGAGTAGCCCGAGAACAGCGCCCGCTTGCTGCGCTGTCCGACCATGTGCCACAGCTCGTGGCGCAGGATCGCCTTGCCGTTCTCGTCGACCCCGATCGCCTTCAGGTAGAAGGCCTTCGGGTCGGCGTGGCCGTCCTGGTCGAGCGCGCCGGAGCTGTAGAGGACCTTCCCCTTCGCGTCGCGCACCGTCACCTCGAGCCACGTCTCGATGAGGTCGAGCGGGCCGGTCGGGAAGTTGTGGCCGACCTTGTTGCTGCTCATCAGCACCTGCCAGCGCAGCAGGCCGCCGGGCGCGGGCGCGCTCGACGCCGCGATCCGGACGGCCACCGCGGGGCCCGTCGCCCAGCGGGCCTGGATCTCGGGGACCTCGGAGCGGCCCTGCAGCCACTCCTCGGTCAGGCGCGTCTGCTCCATGTCGCCGCGCAGCCACGGCACGGCCTGGTTGGCGCCGATGAAGCGGTGGGAGCGGCGCTTGCCCGCCGTGCCGCGCGCGGGATCGTCGAGGTCGAGCAGGCGCATGTGGCAGTCCTTGCAGGCCAGGGACTTCTCCGGGTGCCCCGCGACGTTGAACTTCCCCTTGCGCCAGTCGTCGTACTGGTTCTGGAGCTGGACCCAGCCGAAGTTGTTGATGCGCTGGTCGATGAACTGCTTGTGGCACGTCGAGCACATCTCCGGCGAGGCCTGGAACGGGTGCGCGAAGTCCTCGCGGTGCGGCGCGGGCCAGGCCTTCACCAGGAAGCTCTCGACGGCCTTCGGCAGGCCCGACTTGGCGCCGTCGAACAGGTAGCCCGACGGCGGGACGAGCAGGTAGTTCGCGTTGCCGTCGGGGGTCGGGCCGGTGAGGCCGCGGATGGCGTGGCAGATCGAGCACGACGTCCCCTCGTCGCTCGCCGGGGCGGGCACGGCCCCGCCGGCCGAGATCTGGCCGGCGA
>JAMPYD010000049.1 GCA_023700845.1 Elusimicrobiota bacterium
CCGCGATCGGCCTCCTCATCGAGGCCAAGCGCCTCGAGGCGCTCGCCGGCCGCCGCCCCGGCATACGCTGGGGCGCGCGCGCCCTCGACGTCGACCTCCTCGCCCTGGGCCGGGAGCGCGTGCGCACGCCCTGGCTGAGGGTCCCGCACCCGGCGACGGCCGGCCGCGCCTTCGCCCTGGCGCCGCTGAGCGACGTCGCCCCCTCCTTCCGGCCGGACGGACGCCGGACCGTGCGCGCCCTCCTCGCGGCTATGAAGCCCGACTCCCGAATTGTTAAACTCTGGCGAAATGGCCGATAAGACCAAGCCCGCGGCGTACGCCGGCGCCCCCAAGAACGTCACGATCTCCACCTTGCTCGAGATGAAGCGCAAGGGCGTGAAGATCGCCATGCTGACCGCCTACGATTTCCCCACCGCGCGCCTCGCCGAGGAGGCGGGCGTGGACGTGATCCTCGTCGGCGACTCGGTCGGCATGACGAAGCTCGGCTACGAGAGCACCTTGCCCGTCACCATCGACGAGATGCTCCACCACGTCAAGGCGGTCAAGCGCGGCTCCTCGCGCGCCCTGCTCGTCGCCGACATGCCCTATCTCTCGTATGAAATAGACCCGAAGGAGGCCGTGCGCAACGCCGGCCGCCTCTTAAAGGAGGGCGGCGCCCACGCCGTCAAGGTCGAGGGCGGCATCGAGGTGGCGCCGACCATCAAGGAGTTCCTGAAGATCAACGTCCCGGTGTTCGGCCACCTCGGCCTCACGCCCCAGGCGGTCAACCGCCTCGGCGGCTACAAGGTCCAGGGCCGCCGGCCCGAGGACGCCGAGAAGATCCTGACCGAGGCCCGCATCCTCGAGGGCGCGGGGGTCTGCGCCGTCGTGCTCGAGTGCGTGCCGGCCGACCTCGCCAAGGAGATCACCAAGCGCCTGCAGGTCCCCACGATCGGCATCGGCGCGGGGCCGCACTGCGACGGCCAGGTGCTCGTCAGCGACGACATGCTCGGCCTGACCGAGGCGGGCCCCACCAAGTTCGTCAAGCGCTACGCCGACCTGCGCGCGCAGTCGCTCAAGGCAATCGGCGACTACTGCCGCGAGGTCCGAGACGGGTCGTTCCCGGGCCCCGAGCACTCCTTCACCTCCCAAAAATGATCTGGCTGGCCGCCGCGATCCTTCTCGCCGCCGCCGTCTACGCCCTGTGCTGGTGGGGCGCGGGCATCATCCTGCATCCGCCGGCGATGTCCCCGATGTGGATTTTCCCCGAGCAGTTCGGCCTGCGCTACGAGAAGGTCTCCTTCAAGACGCGGGACGGCCTCGAGCTCAAGGGCTGGTTCATCCCCTCGACCACGGGGGATAAGCGCACGATCCTGATGTGCCACGGCTGGGGCGACAACAAGGGCGAGCTCCTCAAGCAGACCTACTTCCTCAACGAGAACGGCGGCTTCAACCTGCTGTACTTCGACTTCCGCTCCCACGGCGAGAGCGAGGGCGAGATCACGACCATCGGCGGCCTGGAGACCATCGACTTCGACGCGGCGGTCGAGTGGCTGCGGAGCGCCAAGCCGGACCTCTCCGATTCGATCGGCGTGTTCGGCCTGTCCATGGGCGCCGCCGTGACCGTCGCCTCCCTGCCCCGGCATCCCGACCTGCGCTGCGCCGCCGTCGAGAGCCCGTTCTCCGACTACCGCACCGTGATCAAGCGCTGGGCGTGGAACAACATGAAGCTCCCGTACTACCCGCTGGTCGCGATCACCTTGTTCATCCTGCGCTCGCGCGTGAAGAATCCCGAGATCGACCGCTTCAACCCGGTCGAGTCCGCGCCGAAGATCGCGCCGCGCCCTCTGTTCGTCATCGGCGGGGATTTCGACCGCCTGATGACGCCCGAGGACGTGCGGAAGGTCTTTGACGCCGCGCGCGAGCCCAAGCAGCTGTGGATGGTGCCCGAGGCCTGGCACGCGAAATGCCGCGAGGCCGCCGGCATGGAGTACGACACCCGCGTCATCGGCTTTTTCTCGAGGAACCTGTGATCCCGGTCGTCCGGACGAAGAAGGCGCTCGCGCGCCTCGTCTCGTCCTGGCGCGCGAAGGGCCTGACCGTCGGATTCGTGCCGACGATGGGCGCTCTCCATGAGGGTCATGCGGCGCTCGTGCGCCGCTCCGCGGCCGAGAACGACCGGACCGTCGTTTCCGTGTTCGTCAACCCGCTCCAGTTCGGCCCGAACGAGGACTACGGCCGCTATCCCCGCGCCCTGCCGGCGGACCGGAAGCTCGTGGCCGCCGCCGGCGCCGACGCCGTGTACGCGCCCTCGGCGGAGGAGATGTATCCGAAAGGATTTCGCACTCACGTCGAGGTCGAGGGCCTGTCCGACCTGTACTGCGGGAAGTACCGCCCGGGCCATTTCCGCGGCGTGGCGACCGTCGTCCTCAAGCTCTTCAACCAAGTCGGGGCCGACCGCGCCTATTTCGGAGAAAAGGACTGGCAGCAGGTCCGCATCCTCGAAACCATGATCCGCGACCTCGACATCGCCGTGCGGATCGTCCGCGTCCCGATCGTGCGCGAGAACGACGGCCTGGCGATGTCGAGCCGCAACGCGTATCTCTCCCCCGCCGAGCGCCGGGCGGCCCCGGCCCTGCGCAAGGCCCTGGAAGCGGGCCGAAAGGAAGCGCGCCGCCCGCATTCGCGCCCGGAGACGATCGGCGCCTCCGTGCGCCATGCCCTGGCCGGCACCGGCCTCAAGCTCCAGTACGCCTCCGTCCTGGACGGCCGGCTCCTCGCCGCCGCCTACCTGGGGCGGACGCGATTGATTGACAATATTAAACTCTAAAGTTACTATAACCACTCAATGACGCCTAAAGGACACCCCCACGAGAAGGCGCCGCCCGCCAAGCCTTCCTATAAGAGACAGCAGTACTGGGTCGACGCCCCGCTTCAGCTTCAGATGGTGGGCTTCGTCCTCCTCCTCATCTCCGCGAGCCTGCTTCTGACCGCGTTCTCCGTGTTCCGCGGCGTTCAGGAATCGTCGATCTCCTCCCGGCAGATCTTCCACTCGATCGAATGGATCAAGGGCGCCCTGCGCGCCCCGCTGCTGCTCGCCTCCGCCGTCTCCCTGCTGGCCGGGGGGCTGGTCACCTTGTTCTGGTCGCACCGCTTCGCGGGCCCCCTGCGCGTGATCTCCGCCGGAATCGCCCGCATACGCCACGGGAACCTGGCCGTCCCCGTGCGGGTCCGCACGACCGACGCCCATCAGGACTTCGCCCGGGAGTTCCAGCTCATGCAGGACGAGCTGCGCAAGATGATCGCGGCCGACCGCGCTCATCTGGCCGAGGCCGTCACCTTGCTCGAGGCGGCCGAGAAGGCGTCGCCCGCGGACGAGAACATCCCCAAGGCCCTCGACCACCTGCGCCAGACCTGCTCGAAGTACCACATTTGATGAAAACCACGCTCCTCGCGGTCCTCCTGGCCGTTCCCGCGCTCGCCGCCGACGCTCCGGCGCCGAGCGCGCCGCTCGCCCTGCTGACCGAGACCTTCGGGGAGCCGGGCGTTGAAACGCTCGCCGCGAGGGGCGTCGTCGTCCTCCACGGCAAGAGCGGCGCCCGCCGCCTGGCCGCCGTCCACTGGAAGGCGTTCGGCGAGCTCTCCCGCGCCGCGTCGTCCTGCCTCGCCCTCGCGAGCGCCGCCGACGCCCTGGGCCGGGAATCGGAGCCCGCCGGACCCGACCTCGGCCTGTCCGCCTGCCGCGCCCTGACGCCCGAAGGCATGATGACCCCTTCCCTTCACGCGCTCGCCTCTTTGCTCCAGGCCGGCCACGAGGAACGCTGGGCCCTGAAGCAGGCGAACGCCCCCCTCGCCGGCGCGCCCGGGCATCCGAACCTCTTCGACACCGCGTGGGGCAAGGACCTGATCCTGCGCCGCCACGCCGACGCGCTCGAGAATCCGGCCGCCCTGGCCAAGACGGTCTTCGACGAGCTGCTCGCCGGACCCCGCCCCGACAAGGACGCCGCGGCGCTGTTCGCGGCCGAGGCCGCCGCCCGGGGCGCGTCGGCGCCGGAGACCCTGATCGCCTACGACAGCTCGCATGGAGCCCTGTCCGAGGAGCTTCGCGCCCAGCTGCGCCGCACCCTCTCCAACGAGCGCCGCCGCTGGGCCGCCGCCAAGGCGCGCGCCGCCGCCGCCGACCTGCTCGGCAAGGCCGCCGTGAAGAAGGAGCTCGAGGACTTGCGCGGCGCCGCGAAGGCGATGACCTCGCGCCCGAATCTGCCCGCCGACCTCGAGGCCGCCGCCAGCCGCGCCTCCGCCTCCGGGGGCGCCCGCCTGAAATCGGCCGGTCTCCACCTGCAGGAGCCCACCCGCCTCGGCCAGCACGAGCTCGGCGACGAAGCGATCGTCTCCGGCGCCTACTGGGTCGACGGCCTCAAGGAAAACGAGTCGATCGACGTCGACGAGACATTGGCCGTGGACGCCGAGCGGGGCTTCGTCTCCGTCGAGACCCGCACGAACAAGCGCAAGAACGGCGGCCCCTATCCCTTCGCGCGGGTCGTCAAGATCGCGGAGCCCCGGTCCTTCGCGGTCCGCTCGCTGGTCTCCGCCGGAGGCCCGGCGCTGGCCGAGCGCGTCGAGGTTCCCCTCGCCCGCGATTTCGAGCTCGCGCTCGTCAAGGAGTCCGAGGCCGCCGGCCTGCGCGCCGCCTGCCGCTCCAAGGACGCCGAGGCCGCCTACGCCGCGCTCGAGACCTTGGTCGCCGAGCCGGCGAAGGTCAAGCCGCAGTACAAGGCGCTCGCCGAGCGCGCGCGCAAGGCGAAGGACGCGGCGAAGGCGGACGGAGAGCTCCTGCTGCAGCGCGAAGAGGCGCTGGTCCTCGCCCGCGCCGACTCCTCCCCCCAGCAGTGCAAGTACGAAACGGCGCGCGTCGACGAGGCGCTCAAGCTGGCCGCGCGCCTTCCCGCCGGCTGCGACCGCGACCTGCCCGAGCTCCACGCCCTGCGCGCGACGATCAAGCGGCGCGCCGCCGATCAGGCCTGGTTCATGAAAGCCTCCTCCGAGGCGCGCTCCAAGCGGAAATCCTGCGCCCTGGACGCCGCCCGCGCGCGCTGGTCCGAGGCGCTCGCCGCCCTCGACGCCGACCCGGGCGCCCGCTGCGGCAAGGTCGCCGAGGAAGAAGCCCTGGCGAAGACCGATTTCGCCGAGCTGACCCGCGACATCGCCTGGCGCGACGAGCTCGGGAAGTCCCTCGCCAAGGCCGAAGCGGAGACCGCTCCGGCGCGCCGCCTCGACATCCTGCGCCCGGTGACCTCCCGCCTCGGCGCCCTGAACGCGAGCTGCTTCGGGGCCGAGTCCAAGCGCGCGGCCGCGCTGACGTCGGCCGCCTCCAAGTCCCTGACGGCCCCCTCCGAGAGCGAGACGTCGCGCCGCCTGCCGGCCGACGCCGCTCTCTCCTCGATCGTCGACGAGGTCCGCGCCGAGCGCGCCAAGCGCCTCGAGGCCGCCGGCGCCGCCGAGAGAGCCTCCATGGAAACGCCCGCGGCGCCGAAGGCGGCCGCCCCGGCGGCCGCGCCCGCGCCCAAGCCTTCCGCGAAGAAAGCCGCGAAGCGCCCGACGCGCAAATCGAAGGAGGCCGAGGCGAAATGATGCGACTGCTCCCGCTCGTCTTGACCGCCTGCGTCGCGTTTCCCGCGAGCGCCGCGACCCCGCGCTCCGGCGCCAAGCGCCCGGCCCGCAAGGCCGCGCCCGCCAAGCCGGCGCCCGCCAAGGCCGCCCCCGCCGAAGCGCCCCGCGAGTCCGCCGCTCCGGCGGCCGCCGGGGACGCGCTCGACGAGATCTCGCTGTTCGGCCTGGGCGCGGATCTCGTCTCCCAGGAGAACGGCCTCGTCGTCTCCTTCGTGCGGCCCGGCTCGCGCGCGGAGCAGGCCGGGCTCAAGGCCGGCGACCAGCTGCTGCGCGCGGACGGCGCCGCCTCGTCGCGCGCCAAGGTCGCGTCCGCGCTCCGCTCCTGGACGCCCGGCACGCGCCTGCCGCTCGTCGTCCGCCGCGGCCTCGAGGTCGTCTCGCTGGCCACCCCCGCTATTCCGCCGGCCCGCGATTACGCGCGCGGCGACAAGGATCTCTCCGAGCACGAGCGCGCCCTGGCCGGCGAGCGCTCCGCCCAGGCGGCCTCCGGCGGCCGCGCCGTCGTCAAGGCCGTCGGCCCGCTCACCGTCCCGGTCCGCGCCGACCAGGGGCTGTGGGTGCGCTTTCCGAAGGGCCTGCCCGCGGGCCTCAAGAAGGGCGACGAGATCGTCGCCGAGGCCGCCACCGGCCTGACGGTGGACGCCTCGCTCGACTTCCTGGCCGTGCCTCCCGGCTCCAAGCTCCGCGCGCGCGTCCTCGAGGCCGTGGACGACGGCCAGGCCCGCACCGTGCGCCTGGCCTTCTACGCGCTCGACCTCGCCGGCGGCGGGACCTACACGACCCTCGGCCACGCGACCGCCGTCTCCGGCGACCAGCGCATGGCCCGCGTCGGCGCGGGCGGCACCCTCGTCGCCGCCGCTCCGCTTCCCGACGCCAAGCGCCGCGCCCTCGAGCCCGTGCTCGACGCGGACGCGCGCCTGCGCGTGCGGCTCATCGAGCCTCTCGTCATCGAGGAGCCTCCGTCGTACTGGCGCGCGGGCCCCGGCCTGTGGGTGAAGACCGTCGAGGACGGCGGACGCCGCCTCTTCGAGGTCACGCACGCCGTCGCCGGCCGCTCGGCGGAGAGCGCCGGGCTGAAGGTGGGCGACCGCCTCGACGCCATCGGCGGAAAGCCCACGGAGAAGATGGACTTCGCCGAGGCCGTCGACCGCCTCTACGGCGCGCCGGGCTCCGACGTCGAGGTGTCCGTCCTCCGCGGCAAGAGCCAGTCCCACAAGCTCAAGCGCGGCCTGCGCTGGGCCGCCGGAAAGTCGACGCCTCTGCCCCCCGCCTACAACGCCCAGTAGCGGGCTCGCGCCGGATTTATCGCGCGGCTTCGAGCTTAGACAGAAGCTTCTTCGCGTCGGCGAGGTTGTCGGGATACTCGGCCGGGTCGGCGGGATCCTTCGTCGCCTCGACCATCTTCAGCACGCGGATCGCGTCGTCCTTGCGGCCGAAATGGAGGTAGGCCTCGGCCAGCGGCTGATGGTTCGCGGTGTAGCGCGGCGACAGGCGCAGCGCCGTCTCGAACTCCTCGAGCGCCTTCTTCTTGTCCCCGCCGACGAAGCCCGGCACCTGCCACAGGATCTCGCCGAGCACGTTGTGCGCCCCGCCGTGGGACGGGTCGAGGCGGAGCACCTCCGCCATCTCCTTCTTGAGCGGCTTGATGATGAACAGCGCCTTCATCAGGCCCTTGGTCTCGCCCCAGCGGCCGATCCCCACGCCGAGCCAGAAGTGGGCGTCGGCGACGCCTGACGACAGCGCCACCGACCTTTCGCAGTCCCCCTTGGCCGACTCGTACAGGGCGAGCTTGTCCGAGCGCTTCTCCTTGCGCTCCGAGAGGCGGATTTTGGCCCGGCACAGGCGCCACAGGTAGCCGGCCTTCCAGCCCTCGCCCTCGCCGACGGCCTCGCTCTCGAGAGCCTCCTTGAGCCCGGCGATGTTCTTCTCGAGGTTGTCGTCGAGATGGCGCTGATAATACTGTGCGTCGAACGATTCCGGCGCGGGGAGCTTGTTCGCCCGGGCGGGCAGGGCCAGAAGTGAAAATACCGCAATGCCTGACACCGCCATCGCGGCGGCCTTGGCGGCCCAGCGGGCGGCGCGGGCCATGGAGTCGGCCGGGGTCGCGGCGCCGGCGTCGGCGAAGGAGACGGCCTTCCGGAACGGCCACGCGGCGCTCTCCACCTGGCCGGCGACGGCGACGCAGGGCACGCCGGCTTTCTTCGCGGCGCGGGCCAAAACGACGGGCGCCTTGCCGAACAGGCTCGTCTTGTCGAGGCGGCCCTCGGCGGTGACGACCAGGTCCGCGGCCTTGAGGGCCTTGAGCGCGCCCGTCTTGTCCAGGATCCAGGAGGCCCCCGGCACGAGCTCCGCGTCCGCGAACGCGAGCAGGCCGGCGCCGAGGCCGCCCGCCGCGCCCGCGCCCGGCTTGGAGGCCACGCAGACCTTCAGGTCGCGGCACAGCGCGACCCCCCAGACCGCGAGCGCCTCCTCGATCCTGCGGACCTGCGCGGGGGTCGCCCCCTTCTGGGGCCCGAACACGCGCGCCGAGCCCTTGGGACCGAGAAGCGGGTTGGTCACGTCGGACAGCGCGATCACCTTCACGCCGGACAACAGCGCGCGCGCCGGGCGGGCGTCGATCGAGCACAGCCGCGGCAGGCCGACGACGCCGTCGGGCAGCTCGCGGCCGTCGCAATCGAGGAGCCGCGCGCCGAGGGCGCGCGCCATGCCCGCCCCGCCGTCGCTCGAGGCGGTGCCGCCCATGCCGACGATGATCGTGCGCGCGCCGCGGCGGACGGCGTCGCGGATCAGGTCCCCGGTGCCTCGCGACGTCGCCTCCATCGGGCGGCGCCGGCCGGGCGGGACCAGGGCCAGGCCCGAGGCCCGGGCCATCTCGATGACGGCGAGCTTCTTCGCGGCGATCCAGAGGTAGGAGGCGCGCCGGCGCTCGCCGAGGGGACCCCGCGCGGGCGCCGAGACGAGGGTTCCGCCCTGCGCCTCGCGCAGGGCGTCGATGGTGCCGTCCCCGCCGTCGGCGACGGGGATGGAGACGATCTCGGCGTCCTTGAAAACGGCGCGGACGCCGCGGGCCAGGGCCCGAGCGGCGTCCACGCACGACAAAGACCCCTTGAATGCGTTAGGGGCGACGAGGACCTTCAATCTTACGGATACATCCCGCGGATCGACGCGGCCTTGCCCAGCCGGCGCAGGCCGACCATGAAGGCGGCCATGCGCATGTCCACCTTCTCCTTCTTGGCCATGTCGTAGACCTCGGTGAAGGCCCCGACGATGATGTCCTGCAGGCGGGCGTTGATGTCCTTCTCGCTCCAGAAGTAGGCCTGCATGTCCTGCACCCACTCGAAGTAGGAGACGGTCACGCCGCCGGCGTTGGCCAGGATGTCCGGGACGAGGACGATCCCCTTCTTGTGCAGGATCGCGTCGGCCTCGTTCGTCGTCGGGCCGTTGGCGCCCTCGACGATGTACTTGGCCTTGATCTTGTCGGCGTTGCCCTTGTTGATCGTGCCTTCCATCGCGGCCGGGATCAGGATGTCGCAGGGCAGCTCGATGAACTTGTCGATGTCGACCTTCTCGGCCCGGGGGTAGTCGGCGATCGTGTCGTGCGTCTTGCGGTACTCCATGATGTCGTGGAGGTCGAGGCCCTTGGGGTCGTACAGGCCGCCGCCGACGTCGGAGATGCCGACGACCTTGGTGCCGTGCTCGGCGAAGATGTTCGCGGCGTTGGAGCCGACGTTGCCGAAGCCCTGGACGATGA
>JAMPYD010000050.1 GCA_023700845.1 Elusimicrobiota bacterium
ACTCCAAGGCGCGCGATTACGCGCAGCGAATCGTCGCCGCGGCGGATCGCATGACGAGCCTGCTCGACGGCCTCGCGAGCTTCGCCCACGCGGGCAGCGCGGAGCTGCGCCGCGAGCCGGTCGATCTCGGCGAACTCGTCGCGGAAGTCCGCGAGGAACTGCGGGCCGACTGCGGCGGGCGGAACATCGTCTGGGACGTGCGCCCGCTGCCGGTCGTCCGGGGCGACCGCGTCCTGCTGCGCCAGGTGCTCGTCAACCTCCTCTCCAACGCGATCAAGTACACCGGCGTCCGCCTCGAGGCCCGCATCCGCATCCGCGCCCGGCGCGGCGAGAGGGGCACCGTCGTCGCCGTGCACGACAACGGCGTCGGCTTCGATCCCCTGAAGGCGGGGAGGCTCTTCGAGCCGTTTCAGCGGCTCGAATCGGGGCGGACGTTCCCGGGCAGCGGCATCGGCCTGGCCATCGTCGCGAGGATCGCGGCCCGGCACGGCGGACGGACCTGGGCCGAGGCGAGGCCCGGGCGCTGGGCGAGCTTTTTCTTCTCGATCCCCGACCGCTGACCCGCGCTCCGCGCCCTCGGCGTCAGGGGATCGGCGGGAACAGCAGCTCGCGCATCAGCGCCGAGGACTTGCCCGCCTTGGACAGGTCGACGGCCCGCTTGTAGGAGCTCCGCGCTCCCGCCGCGTCGATGTCGCCCCGGCCGATCGCGACGGCCAGGTTCAGCGCGAGGTAGTTGAGCGCCTCCTCGTCCGAGCGCGCCGTCAGCGTCGACCCGTCCCCGGACACGCGGACGTCGCGGCCGAAGGCCGCCAGCTCGGCGCGCCGCTGCGCCGGCATGCGGAAGGCCGCGGTCTGCTCGAGGACGCCGGCGGGCCCGCGCTCGAGGACGCGCAGGTCGGTCCGGTCCCGGACGACGATCTTCTTCCAGCGGGCCTTGTCCTTCCAGCCCAGGCCGTCCGGCGCGAGCGCGTCGGGCGGGCCGTAGCGCTCGATCATGTCCGCGGCGACGAGCCGGGAGGTGTCCGACCAGCCCGCGATGATGTCCCCGGCCAGCTCCGCCCGCCGCGCGGCGCCGAAGGGGACGGCCGTGCGGCAGCTGGCGGACAGAAGGCCCCCGAGCGCGGCGCTCAGGGGAACGATCAAGAGACGACCCGGCTTCATGGCGCCCTCCGTGCTCTCAAGCCGATGCTACCACGGGATCGCGGCGCCGGCTGTCTAGGACGTGTAAGGGTTTTTCGCCGCCGGCGATGTAAGCCGCTCCGGGGCCCGAATGGTATCATGAGGGCATGCTCCGGACCTGGCTTCGACGCGGGTTTTTCGCCGCGGCCGCCGCGGTTTTCGCCGCCGTCGCCGTCGTCGGGGGCATGGTCCTGTCCGGCTGGTGGCGCTATCATCAGCTCGAGCGCTCCATCATCGAGAAGATGGACGCGTACTACCTCAACCTGACGGTGCCCGGCCGCGAGGAATACCTGCTGGCCGAGGACGAGGCCTTCGAGGTCCCCTACATGGCCTCGACGCTGTCCGTCGCGGCCGCCCCGACGCGCATCCTCGACGCGAAGGACCGCCTGATCGCCGAGTTTTCCGTGGAGAAGGGCCAGTACGTCCGCTCTCCGGACGACCTGCCCGCCTTCCTCAAGAAGGCGCTCGTCGCCAGCGAGGACGCCCATTTCTACGAGCACGCGGGCGTCGACTGGAAGGCGACGGCGCGCGCGGTCTTCGTGACCTTGACCGGCGTCCGCCGCAGCCAGGGCGGCTCGACGTTGACCCAGCAGCTCGCCAAGCAGATGTTCACGACGCGCAGGCGCACCGCCGGCCGCAAGATTTTCGAATACTTCTGCGTCAGGAAGCTCGAGCAGAAATTCACGAAGGATCAGATCCTCATGATGTACCTGAACTTCGCCTACTTCGGACACGGCGCCTTCGGCGTCGAGTCGGCGTCGCGCTACTACTTCGGCAAGCCGGCCTCCGCGCTCGACGTCGGCGAGGCGGCGATCATCGTCGGCATCATCCCCAGCCCCAACAAGTACTCGCCGCTCGACTCGCCCGAGCTCGCGCGGCCGCGCCAGCGCACCGTGCTCCGGCGCATGGCCCGCAACGGCTTCATTCCGGAGTCCTCGGTCGAGCGCATCGAGAAGGAGTTCTGGGACCGGTTCCAGCGCCGCGCCAGCGTCCCGGAGGTCTCCTTCTGGCGCACGAGCGTCAACGAGGCGCCCTACGTCGTCGAGTTCGTCCGGCGCCAGATGCTGCGGGCCTATACGAAGGAGCGTCTGTTGCGCGGCGGCCTGACGATCCGCACCACCTTCGACCTCGACGCGCAGAAGGCCGCCCAGCGCGCGCTGCGCGAGCGCCTCTCCAGGGAGAACGATCCCGCGGCCAAGCCCGACGAGGACGGCGAGCCGGCGGGAAAGGTCGCGCCCGTCGAGGGGGCTCTCGCGGCGCTCGATCCCAGGGACGGCGCGCTCCTGGCCCTCGTCGGCGGCACCGGCTTCAGCTTCCAGAACCAGCTCGACCGCGCGACGGACGGGCGCCGCCTGATGGGGTCCTCGGTCAAGCCCTTCGTGTGGGCGGAGGCGTACGAAAGCGGGCGCTTCAAGGCGGACGACACGATGCTCGACGCCCCGGTCACCTACAAGATCGGCGGCGGCCGCAAGTGGTCCCCGCACAATTACGGCGACAAGTATTACGGCGAAGTGCGCCTCGACTTCGCCCTGTGGAAATCGCTGAACTCCGTCGCGATCAAGCTCCTCAAGGAGGTCGACATCGACAACGTGCTCGAGAAGCTGTCGGCCGCCTCCGGCGTTCCCCTCGAGCGCCTGCCGCGCAACCTGTCCCTGGCTCTGGGCACGGCGGACATCTCTCCCGTGCAGATGGCCGCGGCCTACGCCGTCTTCGCCAACGGCGGCCGTGCCGTCCGCCCCTGGTGGCTGCGGGGAGTGTCGGACCGCGAAGGCAAGGTCCTGAGCGAGGGCGACGCCCCGAAGGGCGAGGGCGCCGTCGTCATCTCGTCGGCGACCGCCCGCGCGGTGATCGAGACGATGCGCGGCGTCCTGGGCCCCGAGGGCAGCGCCTACGCCTCCGTCCGCCGCATCGGCTTCAACGTCCCCGCCGCCGGAAAAACGGGGACCACCAATGATTATCGCGACGCCTGGTTCGCCGGCGTCACCCCCGACCTCTCCGCCGCCGTCTGGATCGGCCACGACGACATGCGCGTCGCCATGTCCCCCGGCAAGGCCGGCGGCTCCATCGCCGCCCCCGCCTGGATGGCCTTCGTCAAGGACATCTACATGTCCAAGCCCACCCGCGACTTTTGAGGGTCAGGCACGCAAATTCGCAAATTCGTTGAATTCTGGAGCTAAGGTGTGGGCGCCGCGTCGCGGCTGAGAGCGAGGGAAGCGGTCCCGTCGGGGGCGTAGCGCAAGGTCAGGCGGGAGATCGTGCCGTCCTCGATGCGCACGAAGCGCTCTCGCGGCTGGCGGTCCTCCGACAGGACGGTCCACTCGCCGATCGGGGGCAGGAGCCAATGCTCCAGGCGCACGGGCTGGTTCCCCGCGGGGGCCTTCAGGCGCACATGCTTCTCCTGAGAACGCGGGCCGACGGCGGTCTTGCCCGCCTCCTTCCCATCGACGAAGATCTTGGTGAAGGACACGCCCTCGTCGTCGGCGTTCGGCACGGCCTCGATGACGACGACCTCGAAATTGGGGTCCTTGACCTCGACGACCGCGACGGGCGGGGGCGGCGGCAGGGGTTCCGGGAACCGGGCTTGGCGCGGCCCTCCGCAGGCGGCGGCGATCAGGACGGCCAAGAGCGCGAATCGTCTCATTTCGCGCGGACGCGGAACGAGTATTTATCGCGCACGTTGTTCTGCGCCGCGTCGGCGGGCTTAAGCCGCACGGCGTAGGTGCCGCGGTCGAGGTCGCGCTCGAGGGCGACCGGATCGCCGGGCTTGGGCGCGGCGGCCGTCCCCAGCTCCTTGTATTCCTGGTCGAACAAGGTCAGCGCGGGCGCGGCGTTGATCACGCCGGTCAGCTCGATGACCACGACGCCCTTCTGGTAGAGGTTGAACTCGTACCAGTCCTCGTCGCCCTTCGGCGCGAAATAGCCGTCGACGGAGTCGCCGACCTTGAGCGACTGGACGGTCCCGCTCGAGTTGTTCGGCTCCCATTCGAGGCCGGGCTGGTGGGGGATCAGCTTGCGCGCGAGCGAGTAGGACTGGCGGCTGTCGGCCTTCTTTCCGCTCTTCTCCGTGACGAGCAAGTGGTAGTCGCCGCCGGTCAGGCCCCAGCCCGTCATGATCTCGGGCTGCTCCTTGCCCATGTTGTCGACGAAGGAGAGCTCGTTGCCGAGCGCGTCTCGCAGCGACAAGGTCAGGTCCATTCCGGTGAGCCCGGACAGCTCCGCGCGCAGGAGCTGCTTCGTCCCGCTGTCGGCCGCGACCTTGTACCAGTCCTGGTCGCCGGCGGGCGCGATGGTCCCGGAGATGGAATCGAGCTCGAGCGGCGTCGCGTCGGAGCGCTGGTCGTTGGGCTCGAATTCCGTGGCTCCCTGGTAGGGCAGCAGCTCGGTGAGCAGATCGTAGGGAACGTCCGGATTGCCCGCGCTCTTGTACTTCGAGCGCAGGCGCAGCGAGAATTTCCCGGGGCCGCGCACCCCGAAGTTGCGCAGGCTCTCGCCCTCGCCGATGCCGCCCGCGTCCAGCTCCTTGAGCTTGTAGCCGTTGGTGTCGTAGACCTCGAGGATCGAGTCGACCTTCGGCACCTCGCTCACGTCGATGTTGAGCAGGAACAAGCCGGTCTTGGCCACCTCGATCGAGTACCAGTCCTCTTCGGCCGCCTCGGGCTCCTCGGACAGCAGCTGCTTCGCCGGCCAGTAGTGGCCTTTCGCCAGGCCGCCCGCCTCCACGGTCTGCGCCGTGAGCGCGGTGTCGTTGGGCTCGCGCTCCCGCCCGGGGGCGGCGTCGAGCGTGGTCTGGAGGTCGTAGACCTGAGCCGGGTTGTTCGCCTTCTCGTGCCTGTTCGAGACCACGAGGTAATACGCGCCCGCCGAGAGGCCGAGATCGAGCAGCTGCTCGTCGCCGCCGACCGTGGTCTCGTCGACCCGCTTGAGCTCGCGCCGGTCCTTGTCGAAGAAGGAGAGGGCGAAATCGACGTCCTTGATGCCCCCGATCTTGACCGAGAGCATCCCGGCCGATTCGGCGTCGATGCGGTACCAGTCCTGATCCTTCGGGTTGCCGATCGTTCCCGTCGCCTTCCCGCCCGCCTTGAGCGCGCTCGCCTGCTGATACGAGTCGTTCGGCTCAGCTTCCTTCGACGGCCCGCAGGCCGAAAAGAGGGCCGCCCCCGCTATGAGGGTCAGGCACGCAAATTCGTTGAATTCTCGGCGGCGAGGGAACATTTTAGGGGTGTCGATCGTAAGATAGTATGAGTCGACGACCAAGAATACATTATCCCGGCGCGGTGTATCATGCCCTGGACCGCGGAGTCGAAAGGCGCGCGATATTCCTCGATAGACAAGATTACGGGTGTTTCCTGGAGATAGTCTATCGGGTGATTAGCGCTTCGGGCGCCACGCTATTGGCTTATTGCCTCATGCCGAACCATTTCCATTTGGCGATCCAAGTGAGCGGGGTTCCCTTGGCCTTCATCATGCAGAGGATACTCTCCTCATACGCCCAAACTTTCAACGAGAAATACGGTCGTACGGGGCATCTATTCGAGGGCCGCCATAAGGCCAATCTCTGTCTGGATGACCGATACCTGCTCAATCTGATCAACTACATTCAAATGAACCCAGTACGCGCGCGGTTAGTCGCGAGAGCCGAGGATTGGCCGTGGTCCAGCCGCGTGCCCGTCGAATTGCCGAATCTGGATGTCGACTTCGATCCTTGGCCTAAATCTGCCGACCGACCCAGCCTCATCCGCCCGCTCGTGACGATTTCGACCCTCGATGAAATCGGGGAGAAAATCCGCCTTTCAACGGGATTCGGTCCGGTCGAGTTGCGTTCTGGGACGAAAAAAATCCAGATCGTGCGCGCCAAGGAGCTATTTGCCAAAGAGGCAGTTCGCAGCGGGTTCCGACTGCGGGCGATCGCGGCCTGGCTTCAGACAACGCCAGGCAGCGTCGGCTACTACCTCAGAAAGAATTCAACGAATTTGCGTGCCTGACCCCAATGCGGACCAGCGCTTGTTGAGCTCGGCGCTCGTTTTTAGATGCCGTCGGTCGGATTTCTTGATTTCGCCGGCGAGCCAGGCCCAGTCGGGCTTGCCGGGGGCGCCGGAGTGCGAGGGGAGCTCCACCTGGCCGACGGGGAGGGGGACGGCGACGGCGCGGGCGCGGTCGGCGACCTGGCGGTAGGCGGTGCGGAAGGGCATGCCGTCGCGGACGAGGGCGATGGCTTCGTGGGTGGCGAGGAGGTCAGAGGTGACGGCGGCGGCGCAGCGGTCCTCGTTGACCTTCAGCGATTCCGGCAGGCGGGCGGCGATCTCGAGCATCTGGCCCATCGTGTCGAGGGCGGCGAACAGCGGGCCCTTCGTCAGCTGGTAGTCGCGGTGGTAGCCCGAGGGCAGCTGGCCGATCATGAGGACCTGGTTGAGCCAGCCGGGGAACAGGGCGGCGCGGGCGCGGGTGAGCTCGACGACGTCGGGGTTCTTCTTCTGGGGCATGATGCTCGAGCCGGTCGTGAACGAATCGGAGAGCTTTAAAAAACCGAACTCGGCGGTGGAGTACAGAGAGAGGTCCCAGGCCAAGGTCCCCAGGTCCCGGGCGACGAGGCACAAGGACGAGAGCACGGCGGCCTCCAGGCGAGGGCGGCTCGATTGGACGCGCAAGGTGTTGCGCTGCACGCGGGAGAAGCCGAGGAGCTTGGCCACGCGCTCGCGCGGGAGAGGGAGCATGACGCCGTAGCCGGCGGCGGAGCCGAGCGGACAGGCGTCGGCCTCGTCGAAGGCGAAGCGCAGGGCGCGGCGCGCGTCGAGCAGGGCCTCGACGTGGGACGCGGCCCAGTGGCCGATCGTCGTCGGCATCGCGCGCTGAAGGTGCGAGTAGCCGGGGATCGGGCGCTCGTCCCACTTCGCGCCGAAGGCGGCCCAGGCGGAGGCGGCGGCGCCGGCGGCGGAGTCGAGGGCCAGAAGGCGGTCCTTCAGAAACAGGCGCAGGTTGACCTGGACCTGGTCGTTGCGCGAGCGTCCCGCGTGGACCTTGGCCCCGGTCTCGCCGAGCTTGGCGGTCAGCGCCTGTTCGACGGCGGTGTGGATATCTTCCTGCTCGCGGGTGATCTTGATCGTCTTCAGACCGCCGAGCGCCTTGCGGATGCGCGCGTATTCGGCCTTGGTGAGCACGCCGATGGAGACGAGGCCGGCGGCGTGCGCCAGGCTGCCGTAGACTTCGTAGGGGAGCAGGCGCGCGTCGAGCTCGGGGTCGGCCCCGACGGTGTAAGCCTCGACGGCGGCGTCGAGGTCGGTCTTGGTCTGCCAGAGCTTTTTCATGAGGCCGCCTTGTCGAAGTAGGATCGGATCAGGTTCTCGTAGAAAGCGACCCCGGCCTCGAGCTCGGCGACCTCGAGGTATTCGTCCGGGGTGTGGGAGCGCTTCGAGTCGCCGGGGCCGGCCTTCACCGTGGGGATGCCCTTGAGGAACACCCAGTCGGACAATGTGGGGGAGCCGTAGGCGCGTCCCGAGGGGTTGGCGGCGAGCGCGGCCTGGACGACGGGGTGGGCCGGGTCGGTTTCCACCGAGCCGAGGCGGTTGGAGCGGATCGTCACCTCGCCCTCGACGGTCTTCTTCACGAGGGCGATGATCTCGTCGGGAGAAACGGAAGGGGTGGTGCGGATGTCCACGACCAGCTTGCAGCGGTCCGGGATCACGTTGTGGCGCTCTCCGCCGGTGATCTGGGTCACGTGCAAGGTCGTGGCGCCCAAAGCAGGATGCTCCCGGTCGAACTTGATGTTCGACAGGGCCAGCACGTCCCGCGCCGCGGCTTCCACCGCGTTGACGCCGCCGCCGTGCGCCGCGTGCGCCGATCGGCCCTTGGCGATGATCTCGAGGAGGAGCAGTCCCTTTTGCGCGACGGCCGCCTTCAAGCCGGTCGGCTCGCCCACGACCGCCGCGTCGGGACGGGGCAAGGTCGGAAGAAGGACTTCGAGGCCCTGGCCGAGGACCTCTTCCTCGCAGGACGCGGCGATCAGCACCTTGCCTTTCGGCGCGTTTGACGCGAAGGCCTTTTGCGCGCCGATCATCATCGCCACGAGGCAGCCTTTCGCGTCGTTCGAGCCGCGGCCGTAGATCTTGCCGCCTTCGACGTCGGCCTTGAGGGGGTCCTTCGTCCAGCCCTGGCCCACCGGAACGGTGTCGGTGTGGGAATTCAGCAGGAGAAGGGGGCCCGCGCCGCCGTCGAGCGTCGCCGTGAGGTTGCGGCCGGTCTTCTTGGGCGTCAGGCCGAGCTCGAGGAACGCGCTCTCCAGGCGGGCGACCACCGCGTCCTCGTTGCGCGACTCGGACGGGATGCGGACGACCTCGCGCAGGAGCTCGACGGCGTTCATGCGATGAGCGGCTCCGGGGCGAGCTCGACGGCCTGGTATTCCTGGCGCTCGCGCTTCTCGACGATCATCGTGCCGCAGCCGGCGTTGGTGAAGGTCTCGCGCAGCAGCGCGCCGGGCTTGAGGCCGTTGATGATGTGGGTCCGGCGCACGCCGCCCTTCAAGGCGCGCACGCAGGCCTCGATCTTGGGCAGCATGCCGCCGGTGAGGCGGCCGGCCTTCTTGAAGATATCGATCTCTTCGAGGTCGGTATATGAAACGAGGCTCGAGGGGTTGGTCACGTCCTTGAGCAGCCCCTCGGTGTCGGTGACGATGACGAGCTTCTCCGCCTTGAGCGAGCGGGCGATGGACTCGGCGATCGAGTCGGCGTTGATGTTGAAGATGTTCCCCATGGTGTCGGCGCCGAGGCAGGAGACGACGGGCGTCATGCCGGCGTCGAGCAAGGTGAGCAGGACCTTGGGGTCCACGCCGTCGATGTCGCCGACGAAGCCGAAGTCCACCTCGATCGGGGCCTGGCCCGGGGCGGGCTCGACCATGCGCTTGGGGCGCCGGTGCGCGGTGACGAGGCCGGCGTCCACGCCGGACACGCCGACCGCCGGCGTGTGGTGGGCGCGGAAGGAGGAGAGGATGTCGATGTTGAGCGTGCCGCCGTAGACCATCTTGGCGACCTCGAGCGTCTCCGCGTCGGTGACGCGGCGGCCGGCGATGATCTCGGGCTCGAGGCCGAGCTTCTTGGCGAGCTCGGTGGCCTGGTTGCCGCCGCCGTGCACGAG
>JAMPYD010000051.1 GCA_023700845.1 Elusimicrobiota bacterium
CCCCGGCGGCACCTCGCTGCCGCCCCTGCTCGAGAAGGACCTCGACATCGCCCTCGACTTCGACGCCATCAAGGCCGCCGGCACCATGCTCGGCGCCGGCGGCATGATCGTCCTCGACGAGACCGTCGACGCGGTCGAGGTCGCCCACAACATCGAGCGCTTCCTGATGCACGAGTCCTGCGGCCAGTGCACGCCCTGCCGCGAGGGCTCGAACTGGTCGGAGCGAATTCTAGAGCGCATGCTCGAGGGCAAGGGCGAGAAGGGCGACACGGAGAACCTCGCGCGCGTCGGCGAGAACATCACCGGCAAGGTCATCTGCGCGCTGGGCGACACCGTCGGGATGGTCACGCGCGCGTGGATCGGGAAGTTCCCGGACGATTTCAAGAAGCGGGTGCCGAAAGATGGGTAAAACGGTCAAGTACAAGCTGAACGGGGTCGAGCGCGAGGCCGAGGAAGGCAAGCTCGTCATCGAGGCCGCCAAGGACGTCGGCGTCGAGATCCCGCATTACTGCTACCACAAGGCCCTCGGCAACCCCGGCAACTGCCGCATGTGCATCGTCGAGGTCGCGGGGGCGCCCAAGCCCCAGGTCTCCTGCCGCACGAGCGTGCGCGAGGGCCTCGACGTCAAGACCGACTCCGACCTCGTCAAGCGCGCCCAGGCGTCCGCCCTGGAGCTCCACCTCGTCAACCACCCTCTGGACTGCCCGGTCTGCGACCAGAGCGGCGAGTGCGGTCTTCAGGACTATTACATGAAGATCGGCCAGTACCAGAGCGCGGTGCGCGAGGATAAGGAGCACAAGGGCAAGCGCATCGTCGCCGGCCCCCACGTCATGCTCGACCAGGAACGCTGCGTGCTCTGCACGCGCTGCACCCGCTTCGTCGACAACGTGACCAAGACCCACGAGCTCGGCATCTTCGGCATGGGCCACAGCGAGAAGATCGAGGTCACGCCCGGCATGACCCTCGACAACGCCTACTCGGGCAACGTCGTCGACGTCTGCCCCGTGGGTGCCCTCACCGACCGCGACTTCCGCTACAAGGTCCGCGTCTGGTACCTCGACAAGACCGATTCCATCTGCCCCGGCTGCGCGCGCGGCTGCAATATTTCCGTCCACACCAACACCGCCCGCCCCTGGCACAACGACGGCAAGCGCGTGGCGCGGCTCAAGCCCCGCGTGAACATGGACGTCAACGGTCACTGGATGTGCGACGACGGCCGCTACGGCTTCGGCAATCTGGATGCCGACCGCCTGGGCAAGGTGCTGAGGCTGTCGCCGGAGAAGGCCGAGCTGTCGTGGTTCGACATGGCGTCCGAGCTCGCGCCCCTGCTGAAGAGGGACGGCCTGGCGGTCGTCGCCTCGGGGATGCTGTCCAACGAGGACTGGGCCGCGTACAAGTCCCTGTTCGTGGACACGCTCAAGATCCAGGGCCATTATTTCTCGGCCGAGCCGGATCAGATCGGAGCCGAGGACGCGCTTCTGCGCCGCAAGGAGAAGGTCCCCAACCTGAAGGGCGCCGAAGCCCTGGGACTGAAGAGCGGGTCGTTCGACGCGCTGGCGAAGGACCTCGCGGCCGGAAAGATCAAGACCTTGTACGTCATCGAGCGCGACCTCTCCAAGGTGTGGGGGGACAAGGCGGCGTCCCTGCTGGCCAAGGCGGGCGTCTCGATCCTGCAGGGCCCCAACAAGTACGCCTTGGGGGATTCGTTCACCTACCGCCTCCCGGCCACGGCGTACGTCGAGGAGGACGGCCGCTTCACCAATTTCGAGGGCAAGGTCGGGACGTACCTCAAGGCCCTGTCGCCGATCGGCGAGGCCCGTCCGGACTGGGCCATCTTCGAGCTGCTCCGGAAGGCGCTCTCATGACCTTCCCTCTTCCCCTGAACGACGTCCTGTTCGCGACCGCGAAAATCCTCTTCGCCGTGCTCGGCGTGGGCCTGAGCATCGCGGGCTTCCTCGGCTGGGTCGAGCGCAAGCAGAGCGCCGTGATGCAGGACCGCATCGGCGCCAACCGCGCCGACATCTTCGGCATCACCATCCTCGGCCTGTTCCACCCGATCGCCGACGCGATCAAGCTGCTGACGAAGGAGGACTTCGTGCCGAAGATGGCGCGCAAGCCCCTCCACGGCCTGGCGCCGATCATCTCCCTGGGCGCGGGCATGTTCTGCCTCGCGGCGCTGCCCTACGGAGGGGTCGTCGACTTCGCCGGGCGCGCCTGGGACCTCACGCCGATCGCCCTGCCGATGGGCGTGCCGCTGGTCCTGGCCGCGCTCGCCTTCGGCGTGCACGGCATCGTGATGGCCGGCTACGCCTCGGGCTCGAACTACGGCCTGCTCGGCGCGCTGCGCGGCGCGGCGCAGATGATCGCCTACGAGGTCTGCCTCGCCTCCGCCTTGGCCGGCCTGCTCTTTATCTACGGCACGCTCGACTTCTCCGAGGCGGTCCTGTGGCAGGTCCGCCACGGGGTGTGGGGGATCTTCGTCCAGCCTCTCGCGTTCATCATCTTCCTGACCGCCGGCACCGCGGTGACCAAGCGCATCCCCTTCGACCTTCCCGAGGGCGAGAGCGAGATCGTCGGCTACCACGTCGAGTACTCGGGCATGAAGTTCGGCATGTTCATGATGACCGACTTCTTCGAGTCCATCGTGATCTGCGGCGTGATCACCGCCCTGTTCCTCGGCGGCTGGTCCATCCCGGGCCTCGACCTGCCCTCGATGGGCCTCCTCGGCGGCGTCCTGATGGTCGGAAGCTTCGTCGCGAAGATCATGCTCATGCTGTTCCTGCTCATGCAGGTGCGCTGGACCTTGCCGCGCTTCCGCTTCGACCAGGTGCTCGACCTCGGCTGGAAGAACCTCCTGCCGCTGGCCCTGATCAACTTCCTCGTCACCGTGTGGGTGGTGTATCTATGGCCATAACCGTCCGGACCGTCAAGCGCCCGGAGCGCACCTTCGCGACCGAGATCTATCTCGTCGAGATCGTCAAAGGGCTCGGCCTGACCTTCCGCCACCTGTTCGTCAACCTGTACCGGCACTCCAAGCGCGCCCTGGGCCTCAAGGGCCTGCCCGGCTCGGTCACCGTCCAATACCCCGACGACCCCGCCGTGCTCGGCAAGCGCGCCCGCACGCGACACCGCCTGCTCAAGCGCGACGACGGCGCCCCGCGCTGCACCGCCTGCCTGTTGTGCGAGACGATCTGCCCGGCGAAGTGCATCCGCATCACGGCCGAGAACGCCCCGGACGTCCAGGTCGAGAAGCGGGCCAAGACCTTCGACATCGACCTCGGCATGTGCATCTTCTGCGGCTACTGCGTCGAGGCCTGCCCCGTGGACGCCATCCACATGGACGCCAACGAGGTGGAGATCTCCGCCTACAGCCGCAAGGACATGATCTGGAACATGCCCGAGCTCCTCGGCGACGTCCCCAAAAAGCCCTCCCAGCCGGGCTGAAGGCCCTTGTGTTCCCCGGGCGGGGGGGCTACCCTGAGGGGGTGAAGCGCTCCCGGGCCCGCGGCCAGGCCTCCGTCGAGTACATGTTCCTGCTCTGCACGGTCCTGTGCATGGCCCTCCTGACGGGGACCTTCATCAACAAGTTCGGCCGCGACCTCCTCGACGACATCGCCGTGAAGGTCCTCGACGCCGCCATCACGCTGGCGATGCCTTAACTTTTCGTTCGCCGTTTGTTGGGTCGCGGCGACGCTCCGCCGAAGCTACACTGTTGGCATGAGCGTGCGAGACATGACGTTGGGCGGAGTCTGGGGCGTCAACCTCCTGGCGATCTGCGCGACGAACTTCAGCGAGGTCCGCCATTGCCTGGCCGTGCTGGTCCTCTACGCGGCGACCTACTTCCTGTTCGCGCCGCTACACGTGCTGATCCTGCTGTGCGTGTGGACGGCCTACAGCCTCGAGCGCGGGGAATCCGCCCAGGCCGACGGGTGCGCCGTGAGGGCGGCCGTGCGCATGGTGTGCGCGGAGACCGTCGTGTTCTGGGCCCTGTACTGGGGCATGGTCTTCGAGATCCTGCCGCTGCACATGCGCGTCTAGAGGGGGCCTAGCGAGGCGGCGCTTCTTCCGCTATACTGAGCCCCGTCATGTCTCCCGGGTTCAAGCCCATCGCCGTCGCCGACATCATGGACATGCTCCTCGTGGGCACGCTCGTGTACGGCATCATGCTGTGGTTCAAGCGCACGAAGGCCGCCTTCGTGGCCCTGGGCATCCTCCTGATGGTCGTCGTGTACACCGTGGCCTCCGTGGCGGGCATGTACATGACCGTCCTCATCTTCCAGGGCTTTTTCGCCGTGTTCATCGTCGCGGTGATCGTGATCTTCCAGGAGGAGATCCGCTCGATGTTCGAGCGCATCGCGATCTGGAGCCTCACCGGCGGCGTGCTCAAGACCGCCCCGACCCACCGCCAGGTCGAGATCCTGGTCAGCTCGCTGGGCGACCTCGCGCGCGAGAACATCGGCGCCCTGGTGGTCCTGCGCGGCCTCGACCCGCTCGACCGCCACATCGAGGGCGGCTGGGATCTGAACGGAGATCTCTCCGAAGCCCTGTTGAAGAGCATCTTCGACTCGCATTCGCTGGGCCACGATGGGGCGTTCATCGTCGAGGAGGGGCGGGTGACGCGGTTCGGCGCGCAGCTCCCGCTGTCCAAGGACTTCTCAAAGATCACGAACCTCGGCACCAGGCACTCCGCGGCGCTGGGGCTGTCGGAGCGCTGCGACGCGATGTGCCTCGTCGTCAGCGAGGAGACGGGCAAGATCTCGTTCGCGCTGCGCGGGGACCTGGTGGCGGTCAAGGACCTCGAGGAGCTGCAGGACGGCATCGAGATCTTCCTGACCAAGCACCTGCCCAAGACCCCGCAGAACTACCTCTATCACTTCGTGACCGAGAACATGCGCGAGAAGGTCATCGCGACCGTCGTCTCGGTCCTGCTCTGGATCTTCTTCGTCGGCCGGGGCGCGCGATGAAGCCCGGCTTCCACGCGCGCCGCCTGGTCAAGCTCCTGACGGAGAAGGGGAAGTCCCTGTCGCCGATGACCATCCTGACGCACGACCACCCCGACCCCGACGCGCTGGCCAGCGCCTGGGCGCTGGCGCACCTCGCCCAGTCGCTGGGGAAGATCCGCACCCGCATCGTCTACGGCGGCATGATCGGCCGGGCCGAGAACCGCATGATGGCGGAGCGGCTGCTGGTGCCGGCCCGCCCCCTGCGCAAGGGCGAGCTCGCCGGGGTGCCGCACCTGGCGCTCGTGGACACCCAGCCTCCCTTCAAGAACAACCGCTGCCCGCCGCGCCGCATCCCCGACCTGATCCTGGACCACCACCCGCGCCACGCCGACACGCACTCCGACATGGCGCTGATCGACGAGAGCGTGGGCGCGACGACGACGATCCTCGTCGAGGCCCTCACGGCCGCCGGCCTGCGCGTCCCCGGGCGGCTGGCCACCGCGATCGTCTACGGCATCGGCTCCGAGACGCAGAACCTGGGGCGCGAGGCGACGAGGCGCGACATGGAGGCCTACCAGGCGCTGTGGCCGAAGGCCAACATGAAGACGCTGTGGCGCATCTCCTACCCGCAGCGCTCGGAGTCCTTCTTCCTGACCTTGGCGCACGCGGTGCGCGAGGCCTTCGTCATCGGCCGCGTCGTCGGCGCGAACCTGGGCGAGGTCAGCACCCCCGACCGCGTCGCCCAGATGGCCGACTTCCTGCTCACCCTCGAGAAGATGCAGTGGTCCATCGTGACGGCGCGCTACCTGGGCCGCCTGCATGTGTCCCTGCGGGCCAACGATCCGGGCGCCGGCGCGGGGCGCCTGCTCAAGCGCCTGCTCGGCGGGGGCAACCGCGGCGGCGGCCACGGCATGATCGCCGGGGGCTCGCTCGAGGTCGGCGCGGACGCGCCGGAGGCCGACTGGCGCGCGGCGGAGGAGAAGGTCGTGACCGAATTCCTCGCCTATCAGGGCCTCAACGCGACGGACCGCCGCCGGCCCTTCCGCGGCGCCTAGGCTACTTCCAGCCGATCACGGACCAGCCCTTCTCGGCCAGGCAGCGCTGCGTGTACGCGCGCTGGATCTCGTCGGGGGAGCCCGCCTCGTACGCGCCGTGCAGCAGGCCCGCGGCGGCGCCGACGGCGGCGCCCTCGGCGACGGCCCGCCGGTAGTTGCCCGTGAAGGCGCCGAACACCGCGCCCAGGACGGCGCCGAACACGCCGCCGCGCGCGGTCCGTCGCGCGACGCGCTTGGCGGGGTTGGCCTTCAGGTAGGCCTTGGCCTCGCCCAGGCAGAGGTCCACGTCGGCCTTGGCCGCCTCCTCGCCGGAGGCCTTCAGGCGCTCGTCGGGGTACAGCACCGGGCGCGGGTGCGAGCAGCCCGCGAGCAGGAGGAGGGCGAGAAGCGCGCGCTTCATGCGCATAGCTTAGCCCTCCGGCGGCGTTCTGTCCAGGCTCCGGCCTACGGCGCCGCGATCTCCCGGACGCTCATCTTCTTGTAGACGAGCCCGTTCGTGCCGACGTTGTCGCTGCGGAAGTACACGGTGATGTTGGGCTTGCCCGACTCCGAGCCCGGGCGCGCGTCGCTGTTGGTGAGCCGCAGCGCCGGGTCGATGCCCGAGCGGCAGGCCCGGCCGCCGACGCCGAAGTTGGAGCCGGTGTCGGTGAGCTCGTTGACCTTCGTCCAGTTTCCGCCGCCGGCCCCGTCGCTCAGGTCGATGTAGTGCTCGGCCTTCACGTTCCCGTTCGCGAGGTCGTAGACGACGTACTTGACCCCGATCCAGGTGTTGTAGGGCAAGGTGGACCACATCGTCTTGTTCTGGACGGGGACCGAGTTGGGGTGGGAGGTCTCCTTCTCGAAGTCGATGTGGCCGTCGTAGCGGACGCGGGCGCCCATGCCGCGGGTGTCGCACAGGTTGGACAGCTCCGGGCCGGTGGTGCCGTGGTTGCTCCGGGCGATGGCCACGATGCCGCCGTAGGCCGTGCCGCTGTCGGCGACGCGCCGCGCGTAGAGCGTGATCTCGACGTTGCGCCAGCTCTGCGCGAGCGCCGGGTCGTGGACGTACATGCGCGGCACGGAGCCGGTGATGGAGAAGAGCCCGGCGCCGTCCACGCGGTAGGAGGCGTTGCCGTGGGCCGCGTCGAACCAGGCGTCCTGCGGGTCCACGCCGCTGAAGGTGCGGGCCGAGCCGTTGTCCCACTTGGAGACCCAGTTCTTGCCGCCCGCGGCGGACGGATAGAGATATTTGACGCCGAACCGGTCCGCGCCGGCGGCCGGAACGGCGTTTGAAACGGTGACCGGAATGGACGCGCTGGCGCGGTTGCCGGCCGCGTCGCGGACGGCGGCGGTCAAGGTGCGCGCGCCGTTGGGCGTCGACGCGGTGTTCCAGGCGAGCGTGAAGGGCGGCTGGAGGATCTCCGCGCCGAGGTTGACGCCGTCGACGCGGAACTGCACGCCCGCGACGCCGACGTTGTCCGAGGCGGCCGCGGTCAGGGACACCGAGCCGGAGACGGTCGCGCCGGAGGCCGGGCTCGTGAAGGACACGAGCGGCGGGGCGACGTCGGGCGCGGGAGGCGGCGCGGGCGCGGGCCCGGCGCCGAGCGCGAAGGCGCACACCTGGTGGCTGCCGGCGCCGGACTGGACGGCCATGTTGTCGAACGCGGAGAGCGTGGCCTGCTCCGAGCGGAAGGCGTAGTTCAGCGCCAGGAGCTTCTCCACGGCGCCGGGGGGCGTCACGTACACCGAGTAGCGGTGGACGAGCGGGTCGACCGCGATGCGGACGCGGTAGGTCGCGCCGGCGACGTAGGGGACGGAGGCGTCGGCGCCGTAGGCGCCGCCGTTGCGCGCGTCGATGTAGCCGGCGTTGTTGAAGCGCACGATCGCGGCGAGGTTCGCGTACCCCGAGGCGGCGCCGCGGGACAGGCCGGTGATCGCGTCGAGGCCGGCGGCGGCGGGGATCGCGTCGAAGGAAGCGGTGAACGGGGCGTTTTGGGCGGCGAACGCGGAGTTCTTCCAGAGGCTCGACGAGGCGAGGCAGACCGGCGCGACGGCGTTCTTGACCGTCACCGTCGCGGCCGCGCTCGTCGCCTTGTTCCCGGAGGCGTCCCGGGCCGAGGCGGCGAGGATGTGCGGGCCGTCGGCGGCCGCCGTCGTGTTCCAGGACGCCGAGTAAGGGGCCGACGTGTCCTCGGCGCCGAGGGCGGCGCCGTCGAGGAGGAACTGCACGCCGGCCACGGCGACGTTGTCCGAGGCCGAGGCGGAGACCGCGACCGTGCCGGAGACGGCCGCGCCGGAGGCCGGGGCGGTCAGCGACACGACGGGCGCGGCGGTGTCGGGGACCGACGGCGGCGGCGTCAGCGCGAAGCCGCACACCTGATGGCCGCCCGTGCCGGACTGAAGCGTCCAGTTGTCGAGGCGCGCGGTCGCGGCCTGCTCGGTGCGGAAGGCGTAGTTCATCGCCAGCAGCCGTTCCGCGGCGCCGGGCGGCGCGACGTACACCGAGTAGCGGCGCGCGGCCGGGTCGACCGTCAGGCGGACGCGGTAGGTCGCGCCGGCGACGTAGGGGACGGAGGCGTCGGCGGCGTAGACGCCGCCGTTGCGCGCGTCGATATAGCCCGCGTTGTTGAAGCGCACGATCGCGGCCAGGCTCGAATAGCCCGAGGCGGCGCCCAGGGACAGCCCGGTCAGGGCGTCGATCCTGGCGGCGCCGGGGATCGCGTCGAAGGTCGCGCCGAACGGGACGCTCTGCGCGGGGAGCGCGGTGTTTTTCCAGCCGGTCGACGAGGCGAGGCACTGGGCGCTCGCCCGGACGGCGCCGCACGCCGCGAGCAGGAGCAGGGCGGCGACCGATCTGACGGAGGAAGATTCAATGTTCATGGCGCACCTCTCGCCCCGATTCTAGGATTGCGCGCGCGCGGGAGCCATGGAGGGAGGGTGACTTTAATCTTGCGGCTATTTGGCGAGGGTGAAGGTCTGGTAGAAGCGGCGGCCGTCGCGGTCGACGATCGCCGCGATGTACACCCCGGAAGGCGCGAGGCCCCCGGAGGATTCCCGCCCGTTCCAGACGAGGGGGCCGCCGTTCGCGGTCCCGTGAAACACCCTCCGGCCGCGGATGTCGATGATGGTGACCTCGCGCGCGTCGGGGCCGAACTCGGCCCGGTCGTTGATCCCGTCGGCCAGCGCCGGGGAGAGGAGCTTTTGAGGGGCCTTGGCCGAGGATCCCGGGGCCGCGGCCGGGGCCGCCGCCGCGGCGGCGCCCGCGGGCGTCTCGCCGGTCGCGAAGACGAAATC
>JAMPYD010000052.1 GCA_023700845.1 Elusimicrobiota bacterium
ACCTCCGGGACGTATCGCATGAGGCTGTCGAGCCAGCCCGGCGGGCCGTCCATCGCCGAGAGCAACCAGGACTACTACAGCTTCCCCGGCCTCTCCAGCGGGACCTACTACCTGAGCGGCTTCCGGGACCTTAACGAGAACGGCTCCCAGGAGACCTTCGAGCCCGCTGGCCTGTTCGGCGGCTTGAACAACAACCCCTTCCCGATCTACGTCTCCGGCACGAACTCGGTGTTCGCGGACGTCTCGCTGTGCGACCGCTCGCTGATCCAGGTCGGCGCGCCGGTGAACGGTTCTCTGTACTCGTACGGCTGCCCGGCGCGCGACGCCGGCTATAACCGCACCACGCAGCTTCTCGCCTTCGAGGCGGGGACGGGCAGCGCGGGGTCGGTGTCCACGGGAACCACTTTGACGCTCTATATGAGCAAGCTCGACGGATACTACGACAGCAGGCTCATCGTCCTCGGCCCGAACGGACAGATCCTCGCCGACAACAGCTCCCCGGGCGGCGCCGCCGTGAGCGTGACGCCCATGCAGGCCGGCGTTTACGTCGTCGAGCCCACTTCCTTTTACGAGTACACGTTCGGCGCCTATAGTCTGACGATGAGCGCCGGGGCCTCTGGCCAGGCCACGGACGGGATCAGCGGCACCTTGTCCTACACCGGCAGCCAGAGCGGCAACATCACCGTGCGCTTCTTCAACAACGCGTCCTTCGCGGGAGTGCCCGTCGCCACGATGACCGTGGCCGCGGGCCCGGGCACCTTCAGCAATCTGTCGTTCGACAAGCGCTACCTGCCGCTGGGGACCTATTACGTCGACGCGTTCCGCGACACCGCCGGCTCCGGCGCCTTCAACCCGTCGTATCAGGCGTATGGACAGTGCAGCGGCGGCTCGGGGATCATCATCAACGCGGGCTCTCCCCTCGTTTCCGTCGGCAACTGCGCGCTGACCGATCCCGCCGCGGCCGTGAGCGCGGGCAGCGGCACGATCTCCGGAAACATCACCTATAACGGGAGCCTCTCAGGCACGGTGCGGACGTCTCTGTTCATCTACGGCTCGGGTTACCCCGTCGCCAACCAGTCCACGGCCTTCGCGTCGACGATGCCTTACACCTTCACCAACCTCGGCCCGGGAACCTACTTCGTCAAGGCCTTCTCCGATCCGAACGGCAACTTCATCCCCGACGCCTCCGAGCGGGTCGCGCTCTCGCCCGCCGCGGGGATCGGGCTTCCGCCCAATTCCGTCGTGACCGGCCAGAATTTCGCGCTGTGCGACCGCAATCCCATCGCGGACGGCGTTCCCGTCACCGCCTACTGGTCGGCGTCGGACTGCCCGGCCGCCGACCGCTCCGGCGCGTACATGAAGATGTACACGTTCTCCGGCACGCGCGGCCAGACGGTGACGATCGGGGCGAAAGCGCTCAACTTCTACGGCACCTTCGTCGCCCTGTACGATCCCGACGGCAACCTGGCGGCCTACGATGACGGCGCGGTCAACGGCAACGCGAAGATCGCCTCGTTCGCCCTGCCGTTCGACGGCCTCTACACGATCGGCGCGTCGCCGTACGCGCCGGGCGTCACCGGCCAGATCGAGCTTTCCTATACGGGATCGAACGGCGCGGTCGGCTCGATCTCGGGCTCCGTCGACTACCAGGGCACGCAGGGCGGACGCATGATGGTGGTGCTGTTCGACTCGCCGAGCTTCTCCTCGACCACCTTCGTCGACGCGCGGATCCTGTTCTCGACGCGCAACTTCATCTTCGAGAACCTTTTCGCGGGCAGCTCGTACTACCTGGGCGCGTTCGTGGACGTCAACTACAACGACACCCCGGACCAGGGCGAGGACAAGGGCCAGTTCGGCGGCAGCTTCGCGAGCCCGATCTTCCTGAACGCCGGCCAGAACATGACGGGAGCGTCCATCCTCATCGGCGCCTCCACCGCGTCCGCGGCCGGCGCCTCGTACGTGACCGGCGAGGTGTACTACTCCGGCGCTCAAACGGGACAGGTGGTCCTCGAGTTCTGGCCCGGCGGCGACTTCACCGGCCAGCCGGTCGCCGTGCGCAATATCCCGACCGGGATCGTCCTCTCCTCGGCCTCCTACGACGTGTCCCTGCCGGGCGGATCGAACTACTTCATCCGCGCGTTCCTGGACGTCAACGGCGACTTCATGCCGAACCCGAGCGAGCCCAAGGGCGTCTACGCCCCTTACGGCCAGGGCGCGGAGTCCGTCTACGTCCCCGCCAGCCAGACGGTTTCCGGCGTCAACGTGAGGATGATCGATCCCGGCCAGACGGCCGGCGGTGGCGTCGCCGGCGAGGGCTCCGCGGTGATCACGAGCACGTCGATCGCCGGCGGCCAGCAGTTCTCCCTGGTCCTCGTTTACACCGCCGGCGCCAACGGCATCGCGGCCGGCGGCAAGGTGGGCATGACGGTTCCGCCGAACTTCCCGTTCCCTTTCGACTCCGCGTGGGGCTCGAGCGTGACGGCGCGCAGCGGCTCCGCGCTGTCTCTGGTCAACTACTCCGGCCCCTCGGTGTTCGTGACCCTGAACGCCCCTCTGGCCGCGGGCGCGACCGTCGGCTTCGAGTGGTCGAACGTGTACGCGCCTTGCACCGTGGGCACGGCGACCTTCACGGTGACCTCGGTCTCCAACGGGACGGGCGCCCCGACGCCGCTGTTCGCCGGCTCGCCGTCCGTCCGCGTGGTCTCCGGCCAGCCCGCCTTCTTCCAGCTCGACCCGCCGTACTTCTCGGTCAAGGCGGGCGAGCTCTCGGACGTCACCTACCTCGAGTCCCGGGACAACTGCGGCAACAAGGTGCCGCTCACCGCCGCCAAGACCGTGGACATGCGCGGCTCGGTCTACAGCCCCGCGGTGGGACAGTTCACGATCGATCCGGAGATCGGCCTGTCCTCCGGCGCCTCGGTGTCGACGGCGTCGGCCATCACGGTGGACTTCGCGATCGGCCAGTCCTCTCGCCCCTTCTACGTGATCGCGGCCTCGACGGGCTACAAGAACCTGGAGGTCCATTACGACCTGCAGTACGACACGACCTTCTACTTCGGCATCAACGCCCTGCCGGCCAACGCCCTGAGCGGGGTCTACGTGTCCACGACGTCGGGCGCGACCGCGCTCTCGAGCGCGTCGATCTCGCTGGGCGCCAACGGCCTGACCAATCAGATCTTCGTCGGCTTCACGCTCGGCGACGTCCAGCAGTCCTGGCGCGTGCTGTTCTCCTCGATTCCCTTCAAGCCGGGCGTGCCCCCGTCCCCGGTCTGGGAGCGCTGGGGCTACGGCCAGCCCAGCCCGGGCGAGATCGCCTGGGACGGCCGCTTCAACCCCTGGATCAACGGCGGCGCGCGCGTGCCCAACGGCCTGTACTACGGGCGCGTCGAAGTCGGCGGCAGCGGCGTCAAGAACGACTCCCTGCGCGTGGCCGTGAGCCTGCCGAGCTTCGCGGGCCGCATCTACGACCCGGCGATCACTCCCAATCCGCCCCTCACCGACGTTCAGCTGCGCGTCTACGGCCCGTCGGGCTACTTCACCGCCGTGACGGGCGCCGACGGCGCGTACGCGATGCCGGGCCTGGGCGCGGGCACCTACCGCCTGAACCTGTCCCGCACCGACTACGTCGACGGCGTCGTGGACATGACGCTCGACGCCGCGGGCAAGGCGACGTCCTTCGTGTCGCGCACGGCCGGCCTGGCGATCTCCTCCAACGCGACCGGCGGCCTCGACGCCTACCTCGGGCGCGCGCCGCGCCTGATCGTGGTCCCCTCGCTGCACCCCTCGATCACGGCCGAGACCTTCGACCAGTGGGGCAGCCTCCAGGTCCGCTCCTCGACCGGGGCCAACTCGAACACGATCTACGGCCCGATGCGCCTCAAGGCGGGCACGACGACCTTCGACGACGGCGGCCAGTGGGATCCCTCGACGCAGCAGTTCGTCGAGAAGACTTTGCTCGCCTTCAACGTGCCGGTCGGCACCTACACCGTGGTGGCCGAGCTGTCCGGCCTCTCCCGGTCCACGGGAACGGTGTACGTGAGCGCCACCGGCGCGCGCATCGACCTTCCGGCCTTCACGCGCAAGACCGTCGTGACCGGCCAGGTCTTCGTCGCCGCCAATCCGTTCGGCATGGGCGTCTCGGTGGTCGCGGTGCCCCTGTCCACGTCCGTGGCCGAAGGCGGGTTCGCCCACGTCTTCCTGGAGCCCGGCACGACCTCGGCGCTGTACACGATGGGCGGGCTGGAGGGCGGCTCCTACATCCTGCGCGCCAACGCGCAGAGCCTGTCGGCGGTCAGCCTCGGCCCCGTCACCGTCCCCGCCAGCGGCACCCTGGCCCAGCAGGACTTCCCGGTCTTCGGCGCCGGGGCGGCGATCTCCGGCACGATCTTCACGGTTCCGGCCGCTCCCGCCGGCTCGCCGATCTACATGAACGCCTGGTCGCCCGGCTCCTTCAACTTCGGCTCCACCATCGTCTATACGAACGCGGGCGGCTCGGCCCTCTACTCCATGCCCGGCCTCGATTCCAGCGCGACCTACCAGCTCTTCGTCAACGTGTCCCAGATCGGCCCGGAGAAATCCGAGTACGACGGCGGTTTCCCGAAGCTCGTGATGACGGGCGCCGGGCAGAATTTCACCCTGACCGCCGCCTCGGGCGTGGTCTCCGGCACCATCCTTCTCCAGGCGAACGCGACGGATTTCCTCAACGTCTTCCTGTACGGCAAAACCATCGCCGCGCTCCGCCCCGAGCGCATCGGCGAGCAGTTCGTGGACATCTCGACCAGCCTGCCCGGCTTCAGCTGCGGCGGCCTGCCTGCGAGCAATCCGTCCTCCTCGCCGGTCGGCGGCTACTGCCCCGGCGTCTCCTCGGCGACCTTCCTCGTGACCGGCGCCAACACCGAGACGCTCGAGCTCTCCTTCCTCCATAAGACCTCCGGCCAGTCGTCGAAGCAGATCCTCTCGATCGTCAACGGCGCGACGTCGTACCTGACCGCGGACCTGAGCAGCCAGACGTTCTCCATCTCAGGCTCGATCATCAACCAGATCACGACCTCGCTGTTCAACACGAACCCCAAGATCGTGGACAACTCCCCGTTCATCGCGCCGCTCGGCTTCCCCGCCGGGCTTTCCTCGACCACGGCGCGCGTGACCGCCGTCCGCCAGGACATCGGCGCCTACGGCGTGGCGGTGTCCACCGTCTTCAACCCGCTGACGAGCCGCGTCGGCTACATCGTCGCGTCCGGCACCTTCACCATCTCCAACGTCCCCAAGGGCGTTTACCTCGTGCGCACCGTGGACCTGCGCGCCTGCGCGACCTGCCCGATCCTCGTGCCCTCCGTCGGCAAGGTGATCTCCGTCGCCGGCGCCTCGGTGTCGAGCGTGACCCTGACGCTGTCCGACGGGTACTCGGTGTCCGGCAGCATCAGCCTCGACGGCGGCATCCTGGACTCCCGCATCTTCGACGTCTCCGTGCTCAACCGGCGCCAGGAGGTCGTGCGCTCCACGGTGGTCTACCTCGGCGACGTCAACCAGGGCGTCACCGCCAACTCGGTCGACTACGCCTTCACGAACCTGCCCGCGGGCGAGTTCTACACCTTGACCGTGCGCGGCCGCCTCTTCCCGATCAAGTACGCGGGCCGCCCGATCAAGTTCCCCGACGCCTCTCTCTCGCCCAACGGCCTGCAGTCGAGCCTCACCGGCCAGAACGTGACGATGAAGCGCGCGGCCTACATCGTGGGACGCCTCAAGGACGCCGCCACCGGCGAGTCCATCCGCGCGTCGAACGCGACCTTGCTGGCCCCGAACTTCGCGATCTCGGCCACCGCCAATCCCTGGACCGAGGGCGGCTACGTGGTCGCCGCCGCCTCCATCTCGGCGCGCCCGATCGAGGGCGACGGCTACTTCCGCGTCGGCCCGCTCCTGCCCGACGTCAACTACGACCTGCGCCTCGCTCAGTCCACGTGGGACCCGAACTTCCTGGCCTCCGGCAGCCAGAACTACGCGCCCGTGACCATCAGCGGCCTGAAGCCGACCCCCGGCGAGATCCGCGACGTCGGCGTCGTCTCGCTCGGCCAGGGCCAGTCCATCACGGGCGTCGTGCGCTCGTCGGCGACCCTCCTGGCGCTGGGCAACATCAAGGTCACCGCCCGCCCGTCCTTCGGCGGCGACGACCAGCTCGTCGTGCAGAGCTTCACGAACTCGCAGGGCGCCTACTCCCTGTGGGTGTCGAGCGCGGTCTCCAACCAGTTCTCCCTCGTCGTGGCCCCGCGCGACGGCAACCAGGCGAGCGACGGGATGTACTACGGCACGATCGAGCTCACCAACGTCAACCTGCAGACGCAGACCACCGCGAACTTCCTGCTGACGCCGCTGCCGGTCGTCGTCACGGGCCAGGTCCTCGTGCCCGACGCCGCGTCGGGCGGCGCGCTCAGCTATCCGTTCGGCGACAAGCGCGGGTTCCCCGCGGCCGCGATCAACCTCCAGCCGGTCAACGTCGTCTCGGAGAACCCGCTCGGCGACATCGAGACGGCCACCGACGAGCGCGGCTACTTCACCGTCCCCGGCCTCTCCACCGGCGTGTACCGTCTGCACGCGACGAGCCTCGGCTACGCGGTGTACAACGCGACGGTCCAGGTCATCGGCACCTCCTTCTCGATCTTCACCGGCTCCAACACCCAGACGGGCGGGCTGCTCACGCTCGCGCGCGGCGCGACGGCCACGGGCCGCATCCTCAAGTCCGACGGCTCCTCGCCCAACTCCGACGAGGTCGTCGGCGTCGCGGCGGCGAACTTCGCCGCCGGGGAGTTCGTCGTCGGCAGCGTCGAGACGGACGCCGTCGCCAAGACCGTCTCCGCCTACACGATCTCCGGGTTCAAGACCGGCATCTCCTACGACATCGTCCTGCTCTCCGGCTCGGGCGGCAACGAGGTGTCGTTCCCGACGGAAGGCGCGGGCGTGTCCTTCACCGCCTCCGAGTCCACCACGACCAAGTCCATCAACCTCACCTACCGCCCGGCGCGCCTCGACTGCCTGGGCACGGCGAAGGCCCTGGACGCGGCCCGCTCGCAGTTCCTGGTGCAGATCGACTGCCTCAAGCCCCTGCGCCAGGAGAACGCCGCCGACGACGACCTGACCACGATCCTGACCGTCTCCACCTACACCGCCGCGGGCGCCGCGCTCGCCTCTCCCAACATCAACGGCGTCCTCAGCAACCCCGCGAACTCCACCAGCCGCCGCCTCCTGACGGCGACGTACACGCTCGCCGCCCTCCAGACCCGCTTCTCGATCCGCATCCGCGCCTACGCGGCGGAGATCGACCCGACCACCGGCGACAACTTCGCGATCGACAAGGTCTTCGACTTCTACGCCGGCCTGGACGCCTCCGCCGACGGCCGCGCGACGAACATCAACGGCGGCTCGGTCGGCATGAAGCCCTCCGCGCAGGACGAGCTGCTCGGCCTCGACGAGCGCTCGCGCATCGACCTGCCGCCCGGCGCCTTCGCCGAGGGCTCCGACAGCCTGTCCGACTCCGCGGTCGTGGCGAACCCGACGACGACGGTCAACGTGTCGATGAGCAAGGGCCGCGACCAGGCCCTCGCCAAGGCCCTCAGCGTCGCCGCGCTCGGCTACGCGCCGGCCGCCCTCGAGGTTCCCGACAACCCGTCCTCCTACCCGGCCGAGATGTGGGCCGCGATGAGCACCTACCGCACCGCCGCCTCGACCACGCAGGTCGGGGGCGCGAACCCGATCTCCGCCTTCTACTCGATCTTCCTGCCCGCGGGCATCCGCCACCAGCTCAAGCAGCGCGCCGACCTGACGCTCTCCTACAACCTGTCCGCCTCGACCTCGACCGCCGACGACAAGATCCAGATCTACTTCTACAACGCGGTGCTCGGGCGCTTCGTCCCCGAGACGGTCAACCGCCGCCTCGACACGGTCAACAAGACCATCACCGTCAGCGTCGACCACTTCTCGACCTTCGTCGTCCTCGACTCGACGCCGGTCGCGACCTCCACCGTCTCCTTCGGCGGCCCCGACATCGCCGTCGCCAATTTCCCGAACCCGGCCGACTGCATCGTCCACTCCAACATCGCCCGCAACTCCACCCTCTTCGGCTCCGGCGGCGTGCATCAGCCGTTCACCGGCACGATGATCCGCACCTCGATTCCGCTCAGCGGCACCCCCTCCGACCTCAAGATCAACATCTACACCGTCGCCGGCGAGAAGATCCGCACGATCGAGCAGGGCCAGGTGCCCGCCGGCCAGACCTATTACACGCCGTGGAACTGCACCAACGACTCCGGCGGAACCGTCGCCAGCGGCGTCTACATCGGCGAGGCCATCCACGGCGGCCGCCGCAAGTTCTTCAAGATCGCCATCATCAAGGGGAGCGGCCTGTGATCAAGCGATACAGCGCCTTACTCGCCGCCCTCCTGCTCCTGGCGGGGCCCGCTTCGGCCGCTTCCTCCAAGGGCACCTCCGGCGCGCAGTTCCTCAAGCTCGGCTCCGGCGCCCGCGCCGGCGCCATGGCGGACGCCTTCACCGCCGTCGCCGACGACGCCAACGCGGCCTACTACAACCCCGCGGGCCTCGCCCGCCTGGCCCGCCCCCAGCTCGGCGGCGCCCACTCCGCCCTGTTCCAGGGCGTCAGCTACCAGACCCTCTCCTTCGTCGTCCCGTTCGGCCGCGGCGAGGGCCGGGAGCGCATCGAGACCGACAGCAACAAGCACGCGCTCGGCCTCTCCATCTACTACCTCGGGGTGGGGGACATCGAGCGCCGCACCGGCGACTCCACCTTGCCGTCCGGGACCTTCAACGCGGGCGACTCCGCCTACGCGGCCTCCTACGCCTACGCCCCGAACGACCGCCTGAGCCTCGGCTTCACGGGCAAGTACATCCACCAGTCCATCGACTCCTTCAGCGGCAGCGCGATGGCCGCCGACCTCGGCGTGCTCTACCGGGTCAACCCGCACACCGAGAAGCCGATCACGCTCGGCGGCTCGGTCCGCAACATCGGCAACCGCATCGGCTACGTCGCGAGCCAGACCGATCCTCTTCCCTTGACCATCGTCGCGGGCGGCGCCGTGGCCGTCACCCAGGGCTTTACCGTCGACCTCGACCTCGGCCAGGCGCGCGACGCCG
>JAMPYD010000053.1 GCA_023700845.1 Elusimicrobiota bacterium
GACGGGGCGCATCGTGCGCCAGTTCCCCGTGTGGTTCTCGTCCATCGAGCGCGTCGCGACGAGCACGCGCGGGTAGGCGCCCGGGTCTTCGTCAAGAAGCGGCATGGAGAACCTCCCGGGCGGCTTCGTAGGCCCGCCGCGCGGCCTCCACGTTCGCGTCGGCCTTGACCGGCACGGCCTCGCGGACGCATTCGAGCAGCGCCTCGAGGCTGCACAGCCCGAACACCGACGCGGCGGCCCCGCACATGGCGGTGTTGACGATGGGGCTCGAGGCGGAGCCGAGCTTGAGCTCGAGCGCGATCTTGTGCGCGGGCACGGCGACGAACTTGAGCCCCGGCGCGCGCGCGGCCAGGCGCGGGATGTCCTCCGGCGCGTTGTTGGTCAGGACCGTCCCGCCGGGCTTGAGGCCCTTGAGGATGTCGGACGTATATAAGGTGGGGTCGAGGACGACCAGGGCGTCGGGCGCGTAGATGCGCGTGCGCGCGAGGATGGGCTTCTCGCTGACGCGGGCGTAGGCCATCACCGGCGCGCCGCGGCGCTCGACGCCGAATTCGGGGATCGCCAGGCATTGCTTCTCGCCCTGGCGAAGCACGGCGTCGGCGATGATCTTGGCGGCGAGGACCGTGCCCTGCCCGCCGCGTCCGTGGAAGCGTATCTCTAACATAACGCCTACATTTCCATGCAACATACGGGCCAAAGGGCCCGGCCCGCGGACGGCCGGGGGCCAAGAGGTGCTTTTGTAAGACCATAGGGCCCAAACCAACGTGGGCCCAATGTCGTGGGCCTGTTGGCCCTCTAGACCAAGCGGAAAAGACGGTATTCGCGCATAATCCCCGTAACGAAGACGTGATGGCGCAGGAGGAACTGTGATCGTTGAACGACCCGTCGCGAAGAAGTCCCTGGCCGTGACCTTGATCTTGGCGATCGGTCTCAGCCTTCCGGGCACCGCGGCCTGGTCCCAGACCTACAACGCCCGCGCCGGAGCCGGAGCGTCCGCCGCCGGCGCGCAGGCCGCGGCCTCGGTCACCGGCGCCCTCGGCGGCGTCGGCGCGGTCCCGGCCCTCTCGGTCAATTCCCCGAGCGCGCTGACCCCGTCCCCTCTGCTCTCGGCTCCCGTCCTGGCGCCGTCCGCCTTGGCCGTCATGCCCTCCGCCCTCGCCGCGGCGAAGCCCGCGGCCGCGGCCCCTGCCGCCGTGAAGCCCGCGGCCGTGCCCGCGCCCGTCGCCGCCCGGGCCGCGGCGCCGACGGCGGGCGTTTCCGCCGTCTCCGCCAAATCCGCCGACGCCGTCCTCTCGCGCGTCGCCGGCGAGTCCGCCTCCAAGATCTCCGACGTCGAGGTCGTCGCCCTCGGCCGCATGTTCGACGGCTCCGGCGCTTCCGGCGCCGAGGTCCGCTCCTTCGCGCCGGCGGACCTGGGAGGCCGCGGCGCGGGCTACCGCCGCTCCAGCCGCCTCTCGCTGCCCTCGCGCTTCTCCGCGGCCCCGGAGGCCGCCACGCCGACCCAGCAGCGGATGGTCCGCGCCTTGTACCAGGTGGCGTCGATCTTCGCCGAGCAGTACGCGCCGCTCGACATGAAGAAGGACCGCTTTCAGCTCGACCTGAAGCGCGAGTACGACGCCGCCAAGACCGCCATCCTGGCCGACCCCGACATCACGACCCGCCAGTTCCAGAATCTCCTGGCGAAGCTGGTGGCGTCCATGCGCGACTACCACGTGAGCATCTCCTTCCACTCCACGGAGAGTTCCAAGCTCCCCTTCCAGGTGGGCGGCGCCGAGGGCCGCTACTACCTGACCCACATCGACCGCGAGAAGCTCCCGGCCGAGGCCTTCCCCTTCAAGATGGGCGACGAGGTCGTGTCCTTCAACGGCCGGCCGACCGCCGCCGCCGTCAAGGAGATCGCCGACCGCATGACGGGCAACACGGCCGAGACGGACCTGCGCATGGCCGAGCTTTTCCTGACCAACCGCCGCCGCGCGCGCGGCGACACGGACATCCCCAAGGGCGGCGCCCAGGTCGTCATCCGCAGCAAGGGCGAGCTGTACCGCGTGACGCTGCCGTGGGACTACACCCCCGAGCTCCTGGCCCAGGACGTGCCGGCCCGCAACGCCGGCATGCTGGAGCCGGAAGGCCTGGGCGGCGCGGCCGCCTCCGGCCCCGTCGACGGCTTCTTCAGCTCCGTGGGCAAGGCGATCGTCGCCGCCGTCCACCCCCTGATCAACCTCTTCGCGAGCATGCGCGCCGAGGGCGCGGACAACCCGTTCATGATCGGCGCCCGCAAGAGCTTCGTGCCGCGCCTGGGCAAGATCCTGTGGCGCACCGACGAGGACAGCCACTTCGACGCCTACATCTTCGAGACCAAGGACGGCAAGAAGAAGGGCTACATCCGCATCGCGGCCTACGACGGCGACTACGCCGAGGTCAAGGAGTTCGCCAAGATCATCACGAAGTTCCAGGCCGAGACCGAGGCCCTGGTCATCGACCAGGTGAGCAACCCCGGCGGCAGCGTCTTCTACCTCTACGCCCTGGCCTCGCACCTGACCGACAAGCAGCTGGTCGCGCCCCGCCACCGCCTCATCATCGGCGAGTCCGACGCCCACCAGTCCGCGGATCTCCTGCTGAAGCTGATGCGGGAATCCCAGAAGCCGGCCTCCGAGAAGAAGGAGAAGAAAAAGAAGCTGAAGCCGGGCGAGGAGGAGGAGGAGCCCAACGCCGGCGGCTACCCGATCACCGGCAAGTTCATGCAGCTGATGGTCCGCTCCGCGCAGTTCATCCTGCAGCAGTTCAACGCGGGCCGGCGCTTCACCGACCTCATCCACATCAGCGGCGTCGACGACATCGATCCCGCGCCGAAGGCCGAGGAGCGCTACACCAAGCCCATCCTCCTGCTGACCAACGCCCTGGACTTCTCCGGCGGAGACTTCTTCCCCGCGATCATGCAGGACAACAAGCGCGCCACCATCATGGGCGTGCGCACCGCCGGCGCGGGCGGCATCGTCCGGTCGTTCTCGGTCAACCAGTTCGGCATCGACCACCTCTCCGCCACCGGAAGCCTCGCCGAGCGTCCCAACGGCCAGCCGATCGAGAACCTGGGCGTGACCCCCGACGTCCCGTACGAGATCACCGCGCGGGACTACCGCATGGGCTTCGGCGAGTACCGGTACAACATCCTCAAGACGCTGAAGAAGATGCTGGAGTCCGCCCCGGCTCCGGACGCGCCGCAGGGCGAAAAATAGGAGGCGCCGAGACCGGCGTCCACTAGGGGACCGCCTCGGCGCCTCACAGAACCCGCCCCGAACCCGTAACGCCGGGCGCACCCTCGCGTCTCGACGGGAACTCCCGCGACGACGCGCCCGATACTACGGCTTGCGACTGCGCTCCGACTGCCACTCACTTCATCGCCGGTTACGGCCTCGGCCTCAACTCGGCGTCCACTTCGCGGCACCGACTGCACACCGGTTTCGGAGCGGGTATGCGATGAGTATAGCCCCGAAAGCCCGGGCGTCAAGACCCACTCACGGTAAAAAATTTTCCGCTGAAAAGTAATTCGCGCCTTCCGTCAAGTGATGGCCGCGCGACTCGCGCGAATGCTAGGATTCGGGCATGATCACGACCTTTTTTCTCCTGCTGACCGCCGCGACCGCGCGCGCCGCCGAGCTCCCGCCGCTTCCGGGCATGCCGGGGGCCTCCGTCGTCGTGTCGACGCCCGTCGCCGCACCGGCGGCGAACGCTTCCGTTATAGCCGCCCCGCTGCTGCCCCCGAAGATCCCCGCGCGGCCGAAGGGCACGCTCGACACCGCCGGCGAGGTCGCCCGGGACCTGGCCGTGCGCGTGGAGTACTTCGAGAACGGCCAGGCCTACTACCGCGCCTACACCAAGGGCTCGCACACGCCCGAGGAGAACAAGGCCTTCGTGCAGTTCCTCGAGGATTACGAGAACGAGCTCGGCATCGCCAAGCGCACGCACGCCATCCTCGGCGTCTGGCTCGAGAAGAAGTCCTCCATCAAGGACTAGCAACCTGGGCGGTTAGGGCCTTTCGGCTCATGCGGCGAGCCCGATTCGGGTTATAATAATCACAGGGCCATTTCGGCCCGGAGGTATCCGTTCATGATCATCGCCGCCCTACTCGCCGCCGTCCTGTCCGTTCCCGCCTCGGCCCAGGTCGCCGTCTGCCAGCGCAACGAGATGACCTCCGCGTGGGAGAAAATCACTTTCGGCCTGTGGCTGAGCGACTACACCATCCCCGACGACGCCCGCACGGCCGACCTGAAGTACGCGGGCTGCTCCGTCAGCCATAACGGCCAGGAAGGCCGGAAGTACGTCAGCGCGGACGGGCTGTTCACCGTCGTGGCCCTGACGAACGAGGGCGGCGAGAACGGCGCGACGACCTTGGTCCTGTTCCGCGACGGCGAGGGCGTGAACCTCGGCACCTGGGGCCACCACAAGGTGTTCTACAAGGGCGTCGGCATCGACAAGGTGACCGTCCCCAACGGCGGCCGCTCGACCTTGGTCAAGAACGTGTTCGTGATCCCCGTCGACTGGGCCGCGAAGTAATCCCGGCCTAGCGTCCGACGGAATTTCCCAAGGCCAAGGTCACGGCGCGCAGCTTCGCCTGCACCGCGCTTTGGTTCTTCGGGCCCATGCGCATCAGCTGCTTCTGCGCGAGGCTCCGGTTTTCCAGCTCCTCGTCGGCGTAGACCCAGCCGATGCCTTTCTTGCCTTCCTTGAGAAGGACGCCGTCCTCGAGCCGGGGCGCCTCCAACAGCTCCGCCGCCGCGGCGAGAAAGGTCGCCCGCGCGCCCGCGGTCTTCTCTCCGAGCTCGCGATGGGCGAGGTCGAGCAGCGGCTCCAGCTCCTCGAACAGCTTGGCGGCCGCGACCGCGTCCACGCCCGACACCAGGGCGGCGAAGGCGTCGTAGCGCGCGTAGCCGGCGGGGTCGACGAAGGTCTTGCCGCCCTTCTTGACGACGGCGAACTTGCCGCGCGGGGCGAACGCGGCGAAGGTCTCGCGCGGGAACTTGCCGTTGGCGATCATGCTCATCGCGGCGGCCAGGCGCGGGATCAGGGACTCCTGCTTGAGCCACTCGGCGAAGGCGGGCGCCGCCGACAGCCCGGAGGCGCGCAGGCGGACGAAGTCGTCGCTTCGGTCGAGCGGGGGCAGGTTCGCGGGCAAGGCGGGCGCAGCCTCGCCCGGCGCCGAGGATATCCCGGGCGCGGGGGGAGGGGCTTTGAGGAAAGCGCGCGCGCCGAACAGGCCCAGCGCGGCGCCCGCGGCGAGAAGGAGGAGCACGATCATCAATCCGGGATTCTTCATGGTCACCTCACCTCCAGATGATACGCGTTTCGCGCGGCAAAACTGACTCATCCGGTGTAACGGTCATTTGAATGCGGCCGAGCTCGCGGCCGTCCGAGGTCACGACCTCGACGCGCCAGCGCCCGGGCCTGTGCTTGGCCTTGGCCGTGAATCCGCGCCAGCCCTCGTCGCGCCCGCCGGTGATCGGCAGGGGGATGACCTCGGGCTCTCCCCAGCCGTCCGGCTCGCGGAACCGCCAGTGGACCTCGAGGCGCTCGCGGAAGTTCGTCGGGGAGAAGACGCTGATCCAGCAGTAGATCGCGTCGCCGGGGCGGGCGAGGAAGTGCTGGTCGCCGCGCTGCCAGAACTTCCAGCGCGGGCGCGTCGAGGCCAGGGCGAAGCGGCCGCCCTCGCGGCGCACCTCGTGGTACACGCCGATCTCCGACAGCGACAGCGGCACCGGCGGGATGACCTTGGCGAAGTAGAGGACGGCGAACAGGACGGCGACGGCGGCGAAGGGGTGGACGACGTGGCGGCGGACCTCGGCCTTGTGATCGGGCAGGCGTTCCTGGAGCCGCCAGGTCAGGAGGCCGACGCACGCGGCGGCCGCGGCGAGGGAGCCGAGGAAGGGCAGCGCGCCGATGCGGCCCATCAAGGTCGGGATCAGATAGGTGAAGTAGGAGACGAGGCACAGGCTGAACAAGGTCGTGCGCAGCAAGGTCCCCGAGCTCTCGAAGGGCTTGAGCTCGTTGATCGCGAGCAGACCGGCGAGTATTAGGAGGAAGAGGAACGAGGTCCCCATGGAGGCGCTCTTGAAGAAGAAGAGCGTGTAGATGTTGAGCAAGGTCCCGAGCATGAAGTGGGTGGCGCCGGCGTGGTAGCGCCAGGCGGTCTTCAGGCGCTCCGGCGGGACGAAGCCTCCGTGGCGCTCGCGAAGCTCGAGGCCCGTGAACAGCGCGCACAGCGAGAGGTAGACCGCCTGATGGATGATGTTGTGCGGCTTGTCGATGCGCCCGACGGCGATGGTGTCGAACAGGAAGCCCGCGGCGAAGAAGCCGGCGGTGCAGGCGGGCTCGTGGTCGCGGTAGAAGGCCTTGGCCCGCTCGATCATCGCTTCGGGGGCGGCACGGAGAACGGCAGGCGGTCCTTCGCCCCGGGCGAGGCCGGGCCGCGGTCGTACACGCTGATCTGCTCGGCCATCCACATATAGGGCGGCCGCGCGGCGGTCAGCGCGGTCAGCAGGCGGCCGGTCTCCCGGCGGTTGTAGGCGAAGCCCTTCTCGGCGAGCTTGGCGACCCAGTAGCGCTTGGGCTGCTCGTTGACGTGGTGGTGGCCGCCCTGGTTGGGCTGGGCCGCGGACAGGACGAGACGGCCGCTGAAGCCCAGGAGGTTGTCCAGAAAGGCGTCCGACAAGGGCTCGGGGATGTGCTCTGCGACCTCGAGGCACAGCGCCAGGTCGAAGGCGCCCCAGACGTTCTCGAACGGGACGGTGAGGTCGCGGACGTGGAACGGGACCGGATAGGAGAGCTCGGGCGGCGGAGCGACGCCGTCGATGGCGAGGACCTCCACGCCCTTCTGGGCGAACAGGTGGCTGTAGATCCCGCAGCCGGCTCCCAGGTCGACGAGGCGCTTGGGCCGCAGCAGCTCGTGGAGGACGCCGGCGATGATCCCCGCCGACTCGACGTATTTCTCGTGGCCCGGGCCCCACTCCTCGAAAAAGCTCCGGTCGTAGATCCGGGCGAGGTCGGGCATCATGATCTATTTCGAGGGATGCATGACGCGGTACGCCTTGATCGCGTCGTTGACCGCGCTGACCAAGGCGCAGGTCGCGAAGGCGATCAGCATGAGCTTGAACTGCCGGTCCGTGTCGGCCCGCGACAGCCCGAAGGCCGCCGCCGTGGTCAGCAGGTGGAAGCCCAGGATGTGCCACGGCTGGTTCCAGCCGAGCATCAGCACGTCCATCGGCATCAGGATGAAGGCGACGAGAGGCTTGAACTTTTCGCCGCCGAGAAACAGGGGGAACCAGACCGAGCCGCCCATCACGAGGGCGTACAGCGCGAAGCAGACGACGAAGGCGAAGAGGCCCTCGAGCAGGCGGCGGACGTGGCCGCGCGTGCGCGCGTGAGCGTGCTTGACGCTCACGCGAGAGGCACGGCTCCGGGGCGCTGGAAGCGCCTCGCGAGCTCGTCGCGGTTGAGCGAGAGCATGGCGCGGCGGCCGTGGGGGCAGGCGGAGCCGTCCTTGCAGTCGCGCAGGGCGTCGAGGAGCTTGTAGGCCTCCTCCTCGCCCAGGCGGTCGTGCGACTTCACGGCGGCCTTGCACGCGATCGTCGCGGTGACGTCGTGGCGCAGGCGCTCGGCCTCGGCGACGGGGTCGGACAGGCTGTCGATGACGCGGTGGATCAGCTTCTTGGTGTCGTCGGCCTGATAGAAGAGCGCGGGCACGGCGGTGACGTGGAGGCCGTTCTTGCCGTGCGCGGCGACCTCGAAGCCGATCTTGTGCAGACGCTCGGCCTTGTCGAGCACCGCGCGCACGGCGGAGGCGGGCAGGTCCACCGGCACGGGGAGCATCAGCTTCTGGGACTTGGCCCCGCCGGCCTCGATCTCGCCCATCAGCTTCTCGTACAGCACGCGCTCCGCGGCGGCGTGCTGGTCCAGGATGAAGAGGCCGCCGTTGGCCTCGAAGACCATGTAGCTGCGCTCGATCTGGCCCACGTAGCGGAAGGGCGGCGTGTACCAGGCGGGCGCGCCCTCGGGGGCGCCCATGGCGACGGAGGAGCTGAGCTTGAGCTGCTTGAAATCCTCGGGAACGAGTCCGCGTCCGCCGAGGTAGTATCCTTCGGCGGCGTCTGGCGCGGCCGGGGCCGACGCGGCGGGAGCGTCCGCGGCGACGGAGGCCGTCTGCGGCTCGATGGTGATGGGGGCGGCGGCCTTGGCCTTCGCGAGCGCGGACGCCACCAGGCCGGAGACGATCTCGAAGATCTCCCCGTCCTTCTTGAAGCGCACCTCGCGCTTGCCGGGGTGGACGTTCGCGTCGAACGCGTCGGCGTTGAGCTCGAGCAGGGCGACGCACACCGGCTGCCGGCCGGCGGGGCGGTGCTCGCCGTACGCCTTGTACAGCGCCGTGCTCAGGATCTTCGACGACACGGGGCGCTTGTTGACGAAGAAATACTGGAAGCTGCGCGAGGACGGCATCTTGTCGAACGGGGAGACGAGCATGCGCACGCGCACGCCGGGGCGCTCGACGTCGATGGGCAGCAGGCCTCCCGCGAGGTCGTCGCCGAGCACGGCCGCGGCGCGCATGTCGAAATCGTGGAAGAAGTCGCCGGAGTCCTCGGGCTCCAGGCGCAGGACCTGGCGGCCTTCCGACTTGTAGGTGAAGCGCACGGACGGATTGGCGAGCGCGGCCTCCTCGATCACCGCGGCCAGGCGAGAACGCTCGGAGCCGTCGGACTTGAGGAACTCCAGGCGCGCGGGCGTGTTGTAGAAGAGGTCCTTGACGAAGACGGTCGTGCCGGCGACGGCGGGCGCGGGCCCGTCGGTGACCTTGCCCTTCTCGCTCGTCACGCGCCAGCCCGTCTTGGAATCCTTCTGGGCGCTCGTGACGGTGACCTTGGCGACGGCCGCGATGGCGTAGAGCGCCTCGCCGCGGAAGCCGAACGTGGAGAGCCGGTCCAGGTCCTCGAACGCGGCGATCTTGCTCGTGGCGTGGCGCTCGAGGCAGAGCTTCACGTCCTCGGCGTCCATGCCCACGCCGTTGTCGGACACGCGCAGCGACGTTTTCCCCGCCCCGAACACCTCGACGTCGACGCTCGTCGCCCC
>JAMPYD010000054.1 GCA_023700845.1 Elusimicrobiota bacterium
ACGACGCGGATGTTCTCGGACATGCCCGCGATGCCGGGGCGCAGGCAGCAGATGCCGCGCACGAGCAGCTCGATCTTCACGCCGGCGTTCGAGGCGTCGTAGAGCGCCGACACGATCTCCGGGTCCTGCAGCGAGTTCATCTTGGCGATGATGTGGCCTTTGCCGGTCTCCTTGAAGAACCTCGCCTCCTCGCGGATCAGGCGCAGCATCTCGTCGTGGAGGTTCACGGGCGCGATGAGAAGCTCCATGAGCCCCTCGGGGCGCCGGCCCTTGGCGAGCGCCTCGAAATAGGAGAGGGCCTCGCCGCCGATGCCCTCGTCGGCGGTCAGAAGGCCCAGGTCGGTGTACTGGCGGGCGGTGACGGGGTGAGAATTGCCCGTGCCGAGATGGGTGTAGGCGCGCTCGACGCCGTCCTCCTCGCGCACGATCGAGGTGACCTTCGAGTGCACCTTGTAGCGGCCCAGGTGCGGCACGACCTTCACGCCGGCCTTGCGCAGCGCCTCGGCCCAGCGCAGATTATTCAGCTCGTCGAAGCGCGCCTTGATCTCGATGTAGGCCGTCACCTTCTTGCCCGCCGCCGCGGCGGCGATCAGGGCCGCCATGATCGGGGAGTCGAGGCTGGTGCGGTACAGCGTGTGGTATATCCGCTTGACCCCCGCGTCGAGCGCCGCGGCCTCGAGGAACTTCACCACGATGTCAAAGGCGTCGTACGGATGGTGGAGAAGGATGTCCTTGCGGCGCACGATCTCGAAGGCGGAGGAGGGCTTGCGGAAGGGGGCGGGCACCTGCGGCTCGATCGGCGGGTAGCGCAGGCCCGGCTTGGGCGCGTCGATGCGGGCGAGCGTGCGCATGTCGAGGGGGAGGTCGAAGCGGTACAGCGCCGACGAGTCGAGCCCGAGGGCGGTCGCCAGGAACAGCGCCCCCTCGGAATAGGCGGGGGAGTCGACCTCGAGGCGGACGACCTTCGCGTTCGAGCGCCGGTTGACGGCCTCGAGAATCTGGTCCTCGAGGTTCTCCTCGTCGTCCGGGCGCCAGCGCAGGTCGGCGTCGCGGATGATCTTGAAGGGGAAGGTCTCGATGACCTCGCGGTCCGGGAACAGGTCCTCGGCGCGGTCCGCGATCCAGCGCTCGATGAGGGCGTAGCGCTTGACGCCGTCCTTCGTCGGCAGCGAGATCAGGCGGCCCTCGCGGTCCTCGATCGTGATCACCGCGTACTCGCGGGGGAAGCGCACGAACACGTGCAGGCGGGCGCTCGCCAGAGCGGGCGGCGGCTCGGGGTAGCGCCGCACCAGGACCTTGAGCTTGGGCAGGCGCTCCTGAATCTCGGTGTCGGGCGCGCGTTCGTCGAGGAAATCGGCGAGAATCTCGACCCCCTCGGCGCGAAGCGCGGTCAGGATGTCGCGCAACACCTCGGCCTGCCGCGACTTCTGGCGCAGCGCGTGCTCGCGGATCTGGGCGAGGACCTGACGGGCGGTCATCCCGTCCAGAAACCGCTTCCCGGACGAACGCCGTGCGAGCTTGCCGATCTCGGCGACGCGGGTCATGAAGAACTCGTCGAGGTTCGAGCTGACGATCGTCGCGAAGCGCAGGCGCTCGAAGGCGGGCACGGTCGCGTCGGCCGCCTCGGACAGGACGCGGTCGTTGAAGGCCAGCCAGGACAGGTCGCGGTTGAAGAAGCGCTCCGCCGCCTTCAGGCCTACGGCCTGGGGGGCGGTCACGGCGGGGGCCGCGTCGACCTTGAGGGGCAGGATTTTGGACCGGGCCATCGGGGTCTATGATAGCTCTTTGACCCGCGCCCGGTCCTCCGGGCATGTAACGAACGAATGACGCGAAATGTCGTACAATCGTTCGATGACGCCCGAGCAGGTCCTCAAAGACGTCTTCGGCTACCCTTCCTTCCGTCCGGGGCAAAGGGAGATCATCGACGCCGTCATGGGCGGGCGGGACTGCGTCGGCGTGATGCCCACGGGCGCGGGCAAGTCCCTGACCTACCAGATTCCGGCGCGCCTATTAAAAGGCGTGACTCTGGTCGTGAGCCCATTGATCTCGCTGATGAAGGACCAGGTGGACGCGGCGGTCTCCGTCGGCCTGCGCGCGACCTTCCTCAATTCCAGCATCACCCCCGACGAGCGCAGGGAGCGCATCGAGGGCCTGCACCGCGGGGACTACGAGCTCGTTTACGCCGCGCCCGAGGGCCTCGAGGCGGGGGCCGGAGCGGCCCTGTCGGGGGCCAAGCTCGCGATGATCGCGGTGGACGAGGCGCACTGCATCAGCCAGTGGGGGCATGACTTCCGGCCGGCGTACAGGAACTTGAAGGGACTCAAGGAGAGGTACGGCGTCCCCATATTGGCCTTAACGGCCACGGCAACGTTGCCTGTCACCAACGACATCGTCGAGCAGCTCGCCATGGCCGAGCCGCTCCGCGTCCGAGGCTCGTTCTTCCGTCCCAACCTGCACCTGTCCGCGTACCTGAAGACGGGTGAGAAGGCCGCGCCCCGGCCCGGCACCGTCAACGACACGAAGAATTCGATCCTGCGCCTCGTCAAGAGCCGCCAGGGCCAGAGCGGCATCGTGTACTGCCTGTCGCGCCGGTCGGTCGAGTCCATGGCCGAGTTCCTGTCCGGCCGCGGGGTCAAGGCTCTCGCCTACCACGCGGGCATGGACAACGTCCAGCGCGAGCACGTGCAGAACTCGTTCAAGCGCGACGACGCCGACGTGATCGTGGCCACGGTCGCCTTCGGCATGGGCATCGACAAGCCCGACGTGCGGTTCGTCATCCACCGCGACATGCCGCGCTCGGTGGAGTCCTACATCCAGGAGGTCGGCCGCGCGGGTCGCGACGGCGCGCCGAGCGACTGCGTGATGTTCTATTCGTGGGCGGACGTGATGAGCTACGAGCGGCTGGTCTCCGACCTGGAGCCGGCGAAGGCCGAGTGGCACCGAAATCGCGCGCGCGAGATGTTCCGCACGATCGACCGCCGGACCTGCCGGCATCAGACGATGGCGAAGCACCTCGGCGAGGAGATGGCCGCGTGCGGCGCGTCCTGCGACGCCTGCGCCGGACTCGATCCCGTCGGCGCCGCGCCCGCCGTCGCGGCGCCGCGCAAGATGTCCTTCGGCGCGCGCGCCCCGTCCGAGACGGCGTCGACCTCGGCGGGGAACTCGCTGTTCTCCAAGCTCAAGGCCCTGCGCAAGAAGCTCGCCGACGCGCGGCACGTGCCCGCCTACATGGTGTTCAACGACGCGACCTTGATGGCGATGGCCTCCCAGATGCCCAAGAACGAGGAGGAGATGCGCCAGGTGTCCGGCGTCGGCCCGAAGAAGTGGGTCGAGTACGGGGAGATCTTCCTCGCGGCGCTCAGGGAAGGATAAGCCGACTCGCACCGGTGCGAGTCCGACTGTTTCCGGAAACAGTTCCCGCCGAATCAGCTGAACTTCGGCGCGCGGCGCTGACGGATGGCGGCCACGCCTTCGGCGATGTCCGGGCCCTTGAAGGTGACGGCCTGGCCCTTGGCCTCGTGGGCGAGGTAAGGGGAGAGATCGAATCCCAGCCGCGTCTCGGCCTTCAGTATGCGCAGGCTCTCGCCCGAGCCCGAGGCGACGCGGCCGGCGAGCTCGGCGCACACGCCGTCCAGCTCGGCGGGGAGCGCCGCCGTCGCGCAGGCGCCGCCCCAGGAGTGGAGGTCGCGTCCCGAGAACAGGCGGCCGGTGAGGAGCAGCTCGCGGGCGCGCGCGTCGCCCACGGCGGCGCGGGCCAGAGGCCAGGCGGCCATGCCGGGGTTGAGCCCGAGACGGACGAAGTTGAAGCCGAGCTTCGCGTCGTCCACGACGACACGGAGGTCGCAGGCGAGCGCGAGGCAGAGGCCCGCGCCGACGGCGGTGCCGTGGATCTTGGCGATGGTGACCTGCGGGACCTCGCGGATGGACAGGAAGTCGCCGTAGAAGCGCTTCATGACCCCGGCCAAAGCGGCCTTCGGCCGTTTCATGTTCTTCTCGATGAAGGCGAGGTCGCCGCCGGCGGAGAAGGCGTGGCCCGCGGCTTCGAGCACGAGCACCTTCGAGCGCTCGCGCCCCGCGCGCTTGACCGCCGCGGAGAACTCGCGGGCCATGTCCTCGGACATCGCGTTGAGCGCCTGCGGGCGCTCGAGGCGCAAGGTGGTGACTGACCGCTCGGTGCGCAGGCTGACGAGGCTCATCCGCCGATTATACTAGAATCGTCCCGTGGGCCTTAAAGAACTCGGCAAGGAGATCGAAAAGCGGGGCAAGTCCGCCCTGAGGGCGACCCTTTTTCGGATCCTGCCCAAGCCCCGGCCGCACAAGGGCCCGGCCGACCCCGCCAAGGTGCGCCGCGTCCTCGCCGTGCGGCACGACGCCCGCCTGGGGAACCTCCTGCTGCTGACGCCGGCCCTGCGCCTGATAAAGGCGGCCTTCCCGGCGGCGCGCGTCGAGGTCCTGATCGCCGACCGCTACGGCGACGCGCTGAAGTTCAACCCGTGCGTGGACGAGATCCTCACCGCGAGAGCCTTGCCCGGCCTGCGCCTGCGCGGCTACGACCTGGCCTTCGACTTCTCGCCGCAGCACGCCTTCTCGATGTCGAGCGCGGTCTGGACGGCGATGTCGGGCGCCAAGCGCCGGATAGGCTTCGACCGCGGCGACGCCGCCAAGTTCCTGGACGACCTCGTGCCCGTGCCGGCCCGGCGCGCCCACGAGACCGCCAACCTCGCGTCCCTGGTGCGCCACGCCGCCCCGGCCGCGGCCCTGCCGCCGGACGAGTCCCTGCGGACCGAGTATCACTTCGGGGCGGGCGAGAAGGAAGCGGGAGCCAAGGCCTGGGCCTCGTGGGGTCTCGACGGTGAGAGCGTCGCGCTGTTCCTCGGCGCGCGCGCCGAGAAGCGGCTCGATCCGGCCTGGTTCTTCGACCTGGGAGAGCGCCTCGTCCGTTCCGGGCGCAAGGCCGTGCTGACGGGCGGGCCGGCGGAGCGGAAGCTCCTCGAGGGGCGGACGATTCCGGCCGGCGTCAGCGTCGCGCCGGAGCTGCCCCTGCGCGCCTTCGCCGCGGCGATCGTCAACGCGCGCGCGGTGCTCACCGCCGACACCGGGCCGATGCACCTGGCCGTCGCGCTCGGCGTGCCGACCGTCCAGCTGTTCAGCCACACCGAGCCCTGGCGCTTCGGATACGCTCTTCCCGAGCACGCGCTGATGGAGACCCCGGGGCGGCATCCGGCGCCGGACGAGGCCTGGGCGGCCCTGCAGGAGCTGCTCGCTAGAAAGGGATGAGGCGCTTGATGTGGTCGGCCAGGGCCGCGGAAGCCTCGTCGACCGTCGTCTCGCGGCACGACTCCCACTCGGAGCACACCGTCCCGCCGTGCCGCGCCCCGCGCGGCCGCCACACCGCCTGGGTGTAGCCCGCGTAGAAGCCGAAGGTGGGGACGCCGAGCGCGGCGGCGAGGTGGGTCGTCCCGGTGATGTTGCAGACGAAGAGGTTCATGCGCTTGAGCATGGCCCCGCTGACGCCGAGGCGGGCGGGAGGGAGGATCGGGACGGGGCGCTTGAGCTTGGCGACGATCGCGGCGACCTTCTCGTGCTCGCCCGGTCCGCCCATGAAGAACAGCTTCACGCGCGCGTCGTCGAGCAGACGGTCCGCCAGAGCGGCGAACTTCTCCTCCGGCCAGCGGAAGGAGAACCGGTCGAAGTTCCCGGGATGGATGACGACGCGGAACGACCCTCCTCCCGAGGGCGGCATCGCGGCGAGCAGGCGGTCGGCCTCGTCGAGATCGGCGATGGGCAGTCGCAGCTCCGGGTCCTGGTCGTAGGGCGCGTCGAGCGCGGCGGCGAGGCGGCCGTAGCGGTCCCACATGTGCTCGCGCTCGGCCGGGGCCGGGAGCACCTCGGTGAAGGCGCCGCTGCGGCCGGCGCCCTTGTCGAAGGCGAGCCGCCGGGGAGCGCGGGCGGCGCGCGTGATCATGGTCGAGGTCTTCGAGTACGAGGAGTTGAGGTCCACGATCAGGTCGCACGGCTCGCGGAGCAGCTTCCAGAGGAAGCTTAGGTTGCCGCCGACCTGCCCCGGCTTGCCGAGGACCAGGGACTCGTCGATGAACGGAATCAGCGGCAGGACCTGGGCCGAGCGCCAGCCGACGATCAGGCGGATGCGGGCCTTCGGATGGCGCCGGCGGAGCGCGCGCAGGAAGGAGGTGGCGACAATGACGTCGCCGACGCGTCCGATGTACAGGGCGGTGATGCGCTCCACGGCGAGATTATAGCAGGCGCGTCACTCGTAGCGGAGCGCCTCGATCGGCGACAGCAGCGACGCCTTGCGCGCCGGCCAGAAGCCGAACACGACGCCGGTGCCCGCCGAGAAGAAGAAGGCGAGCAGGACCGACTGGGGGGTGACGATCGCGGCCCAACCCGCGAAGTAGGACATGCCGAAGGCGATCGACATGCCCAGCGCGATGCCGAGCAGGCCGCCGCAGGTGGACATCGCGGCGGCCTCGATCAGAAACTGGATGAGCACCGCGCGGCGCGTCGCGCCGATCGCCTTGCGCAGGCCGATCTCGCGCGTGCGCTCGGACACCGACACGAGCATGATGTTCATGATGCCGATGCCGCCGACGATCAGCGAGATCGCCGCGACGATGCCGAGCAGCAGCGAGAAGATCTTCGAGGTGCCCGTCAGCGCGGCCTGGATCTCGGCCATGTTGCGCAAGGTGAAGTCGTCTTCCTTGTAGTCGGGCAGGCGGTGGCGCTTGCGCATCAGCGCGCGCACGGCCGCCATCACGTCCTCGGTCTGATCCGGGCCCGTCGTCTCGATGGCGATCGTCCCGAGGAACTGACGGCCGAGGACCCTCTTCATCGCGGTCTTCAGCGGGATCACGATCTTGTCGTCCTGGTCCTGGAACCCGCTCGAGCCCTTGCGCGGAAGGACGCCGATGACCTTGAACTTGATGTGGTCGACGTTGACCGTGCGGCCGACGGGGTCGGACTCGCCGAAGAGGTTCGTCACGACGGTGGGGCCGAGCAGGGCGACGCGATCCATCCGGTCGTTCTCCTCGTGCGTGAAGAAGCGCCCGTAGTATGCCTGGGCGTTGCGCATATCGGCGTACTCGGGCTCGGCGCCGGTCAGGCTCGTGTTCGAGTTCTTGTCGCCGTACACGGCCTGCACGCTGCCCTGCACCTCGCCCGCGGCGCGGGCGATCCCGGGATGGGCGCGCCGGATCGCCGCGGCGTCCTCCATCGACAGGCGGCTGAAGGAGCCCAGCGCCGAGCGCGCCCCGCCGCCGCCCATGCGCGGCGACATCGGGAAGAGCATCACCAGGTTCGAGCCGAGGCTCGAGAGCTGGGTCTCCACGGACTTCTGCGCGCCCTTGCCGATCGCGAGCATCGCGATGACCGCGGTGACGCCGATGAGGATGCCGAGCATCGACAGCGCGCTGCGCAGCTTGTTGGCGCGTATCGCGCGCAGCGCGGAGCGCACGTGCTCGAGCAGCTCCTCAAGGGACAGGTCCCTGACGGCGGGGACGCTCGCCGTCGCGCCGGAGCCGGCCTTCGTCCGGTTCCTGCCGGCGCCGCCGCGCGGCGCGGCGTTGCGCTCGTCGGAAACGACCCGGCCGTCCTTGATGCGGATGACGCGCTGGGCGTAGGCGGCGATGTCGGGCTCGTGGGTGACCATCAGGACCGTGATGCCGGAGTTGTTCAGGTCGCTGAGCTTGTGCAGGATCTCCTCGGCCTGCTCCGAGGCGAGGTTGCCCGTGGGCTCGTCGGCGAAGATGATCTTGGGACGGTTGACGAGCGCGCGCGCGATCGCCACCCGCTGCTGCTGTCCGCCCGACAGCTGGTTCGGCGCGTGGTCCATGCGGTCGCTCAGGCCCACCTCGGCCAGGACCTCGGCGGAGCGCTTCTCGCGCCCGGGATCGCCGGTGTACAGCATCGGCAGGGCGACGTTGTCCTGCGCGCTCGTGCGGGCCAGCAGGTTGAACATCTGGAAGACGAAGCCGATCGTGCGGGAGCGCAGCGCCGCGCCCTCGTCGTCCGACAGTGAGGAGACGTCGAGCCCCATCAGCTTGTACGAGCCGGACGTCGGACGGTCGAGCAGGCCCAGGATCTGCGTCAACGTGGACTTGCCCGAGCCCGAGGGGCCCATGATCGCGACGAAGTCGCCTTCGTCGACCGAGAGGTCGATGCCCTTGAGGACGTCGAGGCGGCCGCCGCCGACGAAGTAGGTCTTCGTGACGCCGCGCAGCTCGATGAGCGGGGCCATGGGCGCTTTCCTACCGCGGGGCCGCCGAGGGGGAGGGGGCCGCCGAGCCGGAGGCGGCTCCGGTCCGCCTCGGCCTGGGCGCGGCACCCTGCGAGGCGCCGCCGCGGCCCATGCCGCGGCCCATGAACGAGAGGGGGCTCGACTCGGGGGCGGTCTGCGCCTTGTACTTGCCCGCCGCGACGAGGACGGACTCGCCCGCGGCGAGGCCGCTCACGATCTCGATCTGGTCGTCCGTCTCGATCCCGGTCTTCACCTCGCGGGTCTCGGGCTTGCCGTTCTTCTCCGCGGCGGGCAAGGAGACGACGCGCTTGCCGCCGGGGGCGTCCTTGATCGCCCCGGCGGGCACGAGCACCGCGTCCTCCTTGCGCCGGACCAGGAAGCTCACGTTCGCGGTCATCTGCGAGCGGAAGAACGGGGGGACCTTGTCCGGCCGGACCTTCACGCCGTAGGTGATCACGCTGGAGACGTTCTTGCCCTCGTACAGGATGTCGAAGACCTTGCCGTCGACGGGCTGGTCGGGATAGGAGTCCAGGCGGACGCGGACCTTCTGCCCGAGCTTGATCTTGCCGATGTCGGACTCGTCGACCTGCGCGTTGACGATGAGCGTGTCGGCCACGGCGAAGAGGACGGTGCCGCCGTCGACGGCCTGGCCGACGACGACGTTGCGCAGGATGACCTCGCCGGGCAGGGAGGCGAACACCGCGGTCGGCTTGTAGGCGTCCTCCCATTTCTTGACCGCCTCGGGGCCCTGGGCGCGCGCGGCGTCGAGGATCGCGTTGCGGTCGGTCGAGCTGATCCAGGCCACGACCTGGCCGT
>JAMPYD010000055.1 GCA_023700845.1 Elusimicrobiota bacterium
AAGCGCGGCCACGCCTCGCGCGGGGCGAGCGCCACGGCTTCGTCGAGCGCCTCGGGCCGCCCGCGGCGGCCCAGCAGGAGATCGGGCACGAAGGACGCCGCGCCGCGGCGCAGGCGCTCGAGCGCGCGCAGGCCTTGGGCGCGGCGCCCCGCGCGGAGCAAGGCCTCGGCGCGCCACAAGGCCGCGCCCGGATGCTCGAGCGCGGACTCGAGCAGAGGGATCGCCTCGCGGGAGCGCCCGAGCTGGATGAGGGCCGTCGCGCGCAGGAAGCGTATCGGAGGAGATTCGCCCGCGAGGGCGAGATCTTCGGCGGCCCCGTCCGGGCAGCCCAGGCGCAGGCGCAGCTCGCCGCGGCGCCGGAAGCGCGCGGGCGTGGGCCGCCGCGCGAGCTCCGCGTCGAGAGCGCGAGCCTCGGCGCTCCATCGCCCCGCGCTCTCGGCGAGGCGTCGCCGGGCCGAGACGCCGAACAGCGACCAGCGCGTCAGCGGCTCCGCCGACGGCGCGTCGAGCTCGAGCAGGCGGTCCTCGCCGAAAAGGTCGCGCTCGCTCACGCGTCCGCCTCCAGCAGACGCACGAGGAAGCTTTCCTGCGCGCGATCGCCGAGCGCCCAGGCCACGGCCGCCAGGCGCGGCGCCTGCGTCGGCGCCCCCGCGCGCGAGGTCCGCCAGCGCATGGAGGGATCCAGGGCGACGGCCTCGGCGAACGCCGCCAGCGCCTTGGCGCGGCGCCCGAGCGCGCGCTCGGCGCGCGCGAGCGCGGCGTACATCTCGGCGGCGCGCGTCTCGCGGGCCAGCGCGCCGCGCGCGTCCGCGGCGGACCCGGCCGCGTCCCCGGCGCGCAGGCGGGCCTGCGCCCGCCAGAGCAGGGGCCAGCCGGACCCTGAAGCGTCCACCGCCGCGTCGAGCTCGCGCAGTCCCCGCTTGAGGTCGCCGAGCTCCGCCAGGGAGCGGCCGCGATGCGCTCGCGCCCAAGCTCCTTCGCCCGCGCGCTCGAGCTCGTCGAGCGCGGGCCCCGGGCGGCCGGAGCGCAGCAAAGCGAGCCCGAGCCAGGTCCGGACCCAGGGGCGGGCCGGCGCGAGCGCCGCGGCGCGGGACAGCTGCTCGGCGGCGCCCTCGTTGTCGCCCGCGTCGAGGCTGAGGCGTCCGAGGAAGGTCCACGCGTCGGCGTCGCCGGGCTTGGCCGCGGCGCGCGCCTGGCGGCGCATCCTCTCCGGGGGCGCCGTCCAGGTGTCCTTGGGGCTCAGCGGATAGACCTTGCCGAAATCGGCGAGCGCCGCGCGGAAATCCCCCAGACGCGCCGAGGCCTCGGCGCGCCAGCACAGGGCGAGCGACGCGTCGACGGCCTTGAGGCGGGGGAGGCTTCGCCCGAGGGCCGCGCGCGCCTCCTCGAGACGCCCGGCCCCGAGCAAGGCGCGCCCCTTCCAGGCCTCGGCGAGCGGATAAGGGACCGGCCCCGCGAGCGCCGCATCGAAGTCGCGCAGGGCGGCGGCGAGGCCGCCGCGCTTGCGCCTCGCCTCTCCGCGCCAGGCCACCGCCGAGACGAAGGTGCGCGGGTCGCCGCCGCGGCGCGCGGAGGCCACGGCCGCGTCGAGGTCGGCGAGCCCTTCCTCGAGGCGGCCGAACTTCGCGTGCGCGCGGCCGCGCAGGGCCACGGCCCAGGCGGCGCCGCCCGAAAGGCGGGCCAGGGCCTCGTAATCCGCGCGGACCAGCTCCCATAAACGCAGCTCGGTGTACACCTCGCCGCGCAGGGAGAGCGCCCAGGCGAGGTTCTCGCCGCGGTCGACGAGGCGATGGAGGTCGGGCAAGGCGACGAGATAGCGCCCGAAGTTCGCATGGTAGTCGGCGCGCCAGAACAGGGCCGCGGCGGAGTCGGGCTCGAGCTCGAGGGCGGCGTCGATGGCCGACTCGGCCGCGCCCAGCAAGGCGGCGTCGCGGCGCTCGAGGCCCCACAGCGAACGGGCGCGGAACTCCCAGAGCAAGGACCAGTGCCTCTGCAGGGCGCCGCCCGTGGCGGGCAGCCCCGCGAGCCCGCGGCGGTAGTCGCCGCGCGCGATGCGCAGGGCGGCGACGAGCTGGCGCAGGCGGGCGTCCCGCGGGCGCCGGCGCGAGAGGCGCTCGGCCCGGCCCAGCCCCGCGGCGAGCCCCGCGTCGCCGCGCGCGCGGTAGCGCAGGTCCTGCAGCGGGTCGGCGAACAGCCCCAGCGCGGGGCGGCGGGGCCCGAGGGCCGCGGCCGCGCCGGCGAAGTCGAAGCTGTTCAGGCGCTCGAGCGCCGCGAGCCCGCCGCTCATGCGGCCTCCACGAGGCGCCGCGCGTCCTCGGGCGCCAGAGCCAGGGCCCGGTCGAGGCAGCGCCGCTGCCCGCGCGCGTCGCCGCTCTCGCCGCGGATCAAAGAGAGCGCGGCCCACGCGCGCCACGACCCCGGGCTTTGCCGGCTCGCCGCCTCGGCGTCGGCCGCGGCCGGCTCGAAGCGTCCCAGCCGCCGCAGCGATTCGGCGCGCCACAGGCGGGCGTCGTGATTGGCGGGGTCGAGCGTCAGCGCTCGGCCGAGGTCGGCCACCGCGTCCTCGAGCGCGCCGCGCTGAAGCTCCGCCTCGCCGCGCCACGCCCAGGCCCAGGCGCAGACCGGGTCGAGCGAGACGGCGCGGCTGAGGTCGGCGCGCGCGCGCGCGCCGTCGCCGAGGACGCGGTGAAGCCCGCCGCGCCAGGCCCACGCCGGAGCGTAGCGGGGATCGGTCCGCGCCGCGCGGGAAAGATCCCGGAGGGCCTCCGCGTGGCGCCCGAGCGCCAGCAGCGCCCGGCCTCTCCACACCAGCGGCCAGCTGCGGTCCACGCCCGAAGCCACGGCCTTGTCGAGGTCGGCGAGCGCCGCCGCGGTCCGGCCCGCCTCGAGCCGCGTCCACCCGCGCCAGGCCAGCGCCCAGGCGTGGCGCGGACGTCCGCGCAGGAAGCGGGTGAGCTCCTCGTCCGCGGAGGCGAAGGCCGCCTCCTCCCCGCCCGGATTGTGGATCCACACATACCGGTTGTTGAGCGCGTGCGCGCGGTTGAGGTCCTCGAGCGCCGCCTGCGTCCGGCCGAGCGCGCGGCGCGCCCGCATGCGCTCGTGGAAGACCCAGGACAGGTTCGGATCGGCCTCGCGCCCGCCGCTGCGGTAGGCCCAGCAGTAGGACCAGTCCACGGACAGCGCGCGGTCGAAATCCTCGATGGCGAGCGCGTGCTCCCCGCGCGCGCCGCGGATGCCGCCGCGCCACGCGAAGGAGCGGAAGTAGCCGGGGTCGAGGGCGATCGCCTTCTCGAGCTGGGCCAGGGCCGCGTCCGGCTCGCCGCGGTGGCGCAGGGCCTCGCCGAGCCAGGCGCGGATCCAGCCGCAGGACGGGTCGAGTCGGACGGCGGCGCGCAGGTCGGCCAGGCCCTCCTTCGGGAAGCGGTTGACGAAGCGCACCCGCGCGAGGATCGCGCGCAGGCCGGCGTCGCGCGGCGCGGCGGCCGCGCCCTGCTCGACGGCGGCGATGGCCTCGGCGAAGCGCTGCGACTCGCGCAGGGCGAAGGCGCGCAGGACGTAGGCCCACGCGGGGGGGCGGGGCTTGGCGAGCAGGGCCTCGACGGCCGCGAGGTAGCCGGGGTAGCGGCGCACCGACGGGGCGTCGAACTCCCGGTAGCGCACGAGCGTCGACGCCGGCAGGCGCCCGAGGGCGGCGAGGTCCGCGGCCGCGCCGGCCGCGTCGCCGCGCAATGCGCGCACGCCCGCGCGGAAGAACCAGCCGTAGGCGCAGTCCGGGTCCAGCCCGAGCGCGCGCGTGAACGCCGGCAGCGACGCGGCCGGCCGGCCCGCCTCGACGGCCCGGCGGGCCCGGCGCAGGTCGGCGCGCACGCGCGGCGACTCGTTCAGCACGGGGCGAACTCCTTCTCGCCGTAGCGCCGCGCGTACTCGGGCTCGAAGCCGAGGCAGCGCTTGTCGAGCGAGCACTTCGCGCAGGCCGGCGCCTTCGCGCGCTGGGACGCCTTCATCTCGTGCAGGTCGATGCCGAGGTCCTGCGGCTGGGCGAGCCCGTCGCCGGTCGAGTCCGTGGACCAGTCCGCGATCCAGGGCTCGAGCTCCGGGACGACGCACGGGGGGACGTTGATCAAGGTCGGGGTCTCGGGGCGGCTCCCGAGCTCGTCGTAGACCTTGAAGGCCTCGCGCAGGTACGGGGCGGCGTCCGAATAGCGCACGCTATGCTCCGGCGCGTTGAGCTCCATCATGCCGCGGTGATGCAGGAAGATCACGTCGAAGTCCCTGATGTCGAGCGTCCCCACGCAGAAGCGGAAGAACGCGGGAAGCTCCTTGTAGTTGCGCGCCGTGACCACGAAGTTGACGCCCACGTAGACGCCGAGCGCGCGCAGGTTGGCGATCGCCTTGACGGCCGCGTCGAACGCGCCGGGCAGGACGAGCAGCTCGTCGTGCAGGGGCGCGGAGGCCGCGTGCAGGGAGACGCGCGCGTAGTTGAGGCCCGCGGCCGTCAGCTTGCGCGCGTACGCGGCGTCGGCCAGGCGCACCGCGTTCGTGCCGATCTGGATGCGCTCGAAGCCCAGCTTGCGCGCGAGCAGCAGCAGCTTGGGAAGCTCCTTGTGCACCGTCGGGTCGCCGCCGGTGAACCAGACGCCCTCGTAGCCTTCGGCCCGCGCTTTCGTGAGCAGGCCCGCGGCGCGGCGCAGCGAGATCTCCTGGGCCAGCACCTCGGGCGTCAGCGGGGGGTTGTAGCAGAAGCCGCACTTGGCGTTGCACGCGTAGCCGAGCAGCAGCTCGTAGGTCCTCACGCGCGCTCCCCGACGCCCGCGGACAGCACGCCCTGCACCGCCAGCTCCTCGATGAACTTCCGCCCCGGGCCGTCCCACCACCAGGCGGGCACGCCCTTCCCGCCGAGCAACGCTCCCAGGTCCTTCATCGGGCGCGAGCCGTCGAGCGCCTCGAGCAGGTACTCGTGATAGCGGGTGACGAAGCGCCTCGGGTTGAGGGCGTCTCGCACGGCGTCCTGAGGGTCCTCCTTCAGGAAGCGCGCGCGCTTGACCGGGCGCAGACGCCCGTTGGCCGCGGCGGGCAGGAAGGTGATCTCGAGCGCGTAGGCGGCGAGCAGGCGCGGCGCGTCGTCCGGGCCGAAGCGGCAGACGGGCGCGCCTCCGGGCGCGTCCTTGAGGACCTCCACGTAGAACGGATAATCCTCGGGGCGCGTCGGGGTCTCGTCGAACAGGCTGCTCGCCGAGAACAGCCGGTCGTAATGCTGGGTCAGGCCCGCCGACACGGTGACGAAGGCCGCCTTATCGCTCTGCACGACGGGCAGCCACGCGCGTTGGACCTTTCCCGCCTCGGCCCACCAATGGGCCGCGTCCTTATCGTGCCCGTACCAGAACAGGGCCATGACGAAGTACTGCGCCGCGGACTCCCGGCAGAAGGCCCCGTAGTCCTTCCACAGCAGCTCGCGCTCGGCCGCCGCGCCGGCCCAATGGCTGACCAAGGTATAGGCGGCGCGGTGGGCGCCGACGTGGGCGAGCGTGACCCCGGTGGACAGGATGGGATCGACGAAGATCGCGGCGTCGCCCGCGGCCAGCCAGCCGGGGCCCGCCGCCTCGCGGTTCAGGTAGGACCAGTCGCTGTGGCTGAAGAAGGACTCGCCGGTGCCGTCGAAGTCCGCGACGCGCTCGGCGTCCGCCATCAGCGGGGCGAGCTCCGCGCAGGCGGCGAGCTCGCGCGCGAACAGCGCCTCGAGCTCGAGCCCCGACGCCTTGAGGTTCTCGACCGTCGTCACGAAGCCGACGGAGATCACCCCGTCGTCGATGGGGATGTACCAGAACCACCCCGGCCCCGTGGAGCAGACGAAGATCTTGGTCTTGTCGGGGTGTCCGGAGTAGGTGTACTTCCACTTCGCGCCGCGGTAGTACGCGTAGCCGGCGACGTTGCGCAGGGAGGCGTGATAGTCCCGTATCCCGCGGAACTTGGAGAGGAAGCCCGCCTGCCCGCTGCAGTCCGCGACGAACGCGCTCCTGCGCCGCCGGGGGCCGTCCTTCTCCAGCGTCTCGAGGCCGGCGACCGCGCCGTCCTCCTCGATGAGCGCGATCGCCTTCGCGCCGCGGGCGACCTCGACGCCGTTCTCCTCGGCGTGCTTCAGGAGGATCTCGTCGTAGCGCGAGCGCCGGACCTGCCAGGCGTACTCGATCCGCTCCGGGATCTTCCCGAAGCGGCGGATCATCTCGGTGACGTTGACCTCGTTGAAGTCGTTCTCCCAGACCGTCCGGTCGGCGCCCCAGACGTAGTTGGCGCCGATCTTCTTGGGGAACCCGGCTCCGTCGATCTTCTCGAAGACGCCCATTTCCTTGAGGATGGGCACGATCCCAGGCAGCAGGGACTCGCCGATGTGATGGCGCGGGCCGGGCTCCTTCTCGAGCAGCAGGACGCGGCGCTCAGGCGCGTATTTCTTGACCAAGGTGGCCAAGGTGCAGCCGGCGGGTCCGGCGCCGATGACGATCAAATCGTGAGGCAGGTCGTCGGCGGGCATTCCTAATAGGATATCCCGTTGACACATCCCCGTCAAGGTCGATTAATTCCGGCTCGCGCATGTTTATCTTGAGATAAACACGGCCGTGCCTTTAACTTTGCCCTATGGTGTCGAGGCGGCGCCACAGGTACCAGCTGGCGACGGTGCGGTAGGGAGCCCAGAGCTTGCCGTGCTTCTCGAGCGCCGAGGGCGGGGGGAGCTTGGCGCTCTTGCGGTACAGCAGGCCGAAGGCCTTGCGCACGCCGAAGTCTCCGGTGGGCAGGACGTCGGGCCGGCCGAGCTTGAACATCAGGAACATCTGCACCGTCCACTCCCCGATGCCGCGCACCTCGGTCAGGCGCGCGATGATCTCGGCGTCCGGGAGCTTCTCGAGCTCCTTGCGCGGCTTGACCACGCCTGAAATGGTCTTCTCCGCCAGGTCGCGCACGGCGAGGAGCTTGTTGGCCGAGAGCCCGGCGCCGCGCAGCTTCGCCTCGGGCATGCGCAGCAGGCGCTCGGGGGTCAGACCTTTCTCGCCGCCGAACAAGGCGAGGACGCGGCCGTGGATGGTCGCGGCCGCCTTGCCGTTGAGCTGCTGGTAGACGATGGACTGCACCAAGGACTCGAAGGTGTCCTGGTCCTTGGGCACGAGGCCGTAGGCGCCGACGGCCTCGATGTGGCGGGCCAAGATGGGGTCCGCCTTTTTCAGGTGGCGGAGCGCGGCCTTAATATCCGTAGTTGACGCCCGCGCAGATCTGAGGCTTGGCCTTGAGCTTCTCGGCGAGCCCCGCGTTCTTCTTCATGTACTCGGCGCGGTCCTTCACGCCGTACACGAACTCGTCCAGGTACTTATTAAAGGAATTTACGTCGCGCGCCGTTCTGTCCCAAGCGACGTAAAATTCGTTGTCGCGGTCGTAATAGCCCTGCGCGTAGGACGGGTGCGCGCCCCACGGCTCTACGACGACGGCGTCCACCTGCAGGCCGGGGATCAAGGTCCGGTTCGGGTCCTGGCGGATGACGGCCTCGTCGACGAGCTCCTCGACGACGACGATCACGCGCTTGGAGGCGAAGGCGGCCTCCTTCTGCACTCCCATCAGGCCCCAGACCTGGGTGTTGCCGCCCATGTCCGCGCGCTGGGCGTGGACGATGGTGACATCGGGGCGCAGGGCGGGGACCGTCGCGAGCGTCTCGCCGGTGTAAGGGCAATCCACGGACTTGATCTTCGGGTTCACCTTGGGGATGTCGGTGCCCTCGTAGTTCTTGAGAGGCCAGAACGGCAGGTTCGCGGCGCCGGCGCACAGCCGCGCCACCATCCCGAAGTGGGAGTACTCCTCGAGCTCGAGCGTCGGGGGCTTCGCCTCGACCGCGCGCCGGAACGCGTGCAGCGAACCGACGCCGGGGTTGCCGGCCCAGGAGAAGATCAGCTTCTTGGCCACGCCAGCCTGGATCATCTGATCGTAGATGAGGTCCGGCGTCAGCCGCGCGAGCGTGAGGTTCTTCTTGCCCTGGCGGATGATCTCGTGGCCCGCGGCGAAGCAGATCAGGTGGGTGAACCCTTCGATGACGACCGTGTCCCCGTCCTTGACGTGGGCCGCGATCGCGTCCTTCATGGACAGCACTTTGTTCTTCACGCCGCTATTCTAGCGAAAAATCGCCGCCTGGGGCGTCCGTGGAATGCAACTTTTCCGGGGACTCGATCGTATGATAGTAATGGACGACAGCCGATGCCCCGTCGTTGTTTTATCTCAAGATAATCATGGCCTGCCCACGACGGCGGACCTGGGAGCGCTCAGCGATGCGGCCCTGGTGTCGGCTTTGGACGCCGCGGCGGCAGGGGAGCGCGAGACCCTGTGCCACCTGCTGAAGTATCTCGCCGAAGTCGAGAGCCGGGGAATCCACCTCGACATGGGCTACCGCACCGTGTTCGACTTCTGCGTCTTGAGGCTGAAGCTCTCCGAAGGCGCCGCGATGCGCCGCATCTACTCCGCTCGCGCCGCGGTGAAGGTTCCGGAACTGTACGACAAGCTGCGCAGCGGCGAATTGAGCCTGTCGTCCGTGTCGCGCCTGGCGCCTCATTTGACGACGGAGAACGCCGGGGGCTTGATCGCCCGCGCCTCGGGAGCTCGGTTGCGGGAGGTCGAGACTATCGTCGCCGAGCTGACGTTCAAGGAGGCCCGGCCGATCCCCGGGCCGACAGCGGAGGTCATTCAAACCGAGCTTGCGTTCGCCGGCGTCGAGGCGCTGAAGGACCCCGCGGAGGAGGCAATGGACCCCGCGGAGGAGGCAATGGACCCCGCGGAGGAGGCAATGGACCCCGCGGAGGAGGTAGAGGAGGAAACTTCGGAGCAGAACACGGCGGATATCGAAGCGCGAGCGGAATGTCCTATCGGCCCCGTTGACAGCATGAAGGCGGGACATCCTTCGCCTGAACCGACGATGTCTCGGCGCGCGGAGGCATCGCTCAAGCGCGATTCGATCCATGTCGAAGCACCGGGGGTGATCCGGTACGTATT
>JAMPYD010000056.1 GCA_023700845.1 Elusimicrobiota bacterium
CCCTCCCGGGGGTCCCCCTGGGCCTTGTCACCTCTGTAACGATTCTTTAGAATCCCTGTGACCTAGGCGTTCTTCGGAGGCGTTCCCCATGGACCTGATTCTCTCGACGCTCGGCCTCACCGGCGATCTCGGCTTCGCGCTGTTCACGCTGGGCGTCTTCGCGGCCTTCATCTTCGTCTACAACTCGATCGTGATCGTCGGCGGCGTGCAGATCGCCGTCCTCGAGCGCCGCTGGCTCGGCACCTCGATGCCGGAAGGCCGCGTCGTCGCGATGGCCAACGAGGTCGGCATACAGGCCCGCATACTCGGGCCCGGCCTGCACTTCCTGATCCCCTTCTTATATAGAACGGAGAAGGCGCCGATGATGGTCGTGGCGGAAAACGAGGTCGGGCTGGTCGAGTCGATCGACGGCGCGCCGGTGCCTCCCGGACGGATCTTCGGCAAAGCTCTCGGGAACCACAACCTGTTCCAGGACGGAGAGGCCTTCCTGAGCGGCGGCGGGGAGAAGGGCCCGCAGGTTCAGATCCTGCCGCCCGGCACCTACCGCATCAACCCCTATCTCTTCAAGATCGTCAAGCGCCCCGCCCTGCGCATCACGAACAACAAGATCGGCATCGTCGTCGCCACCGACGGGCAGCCCATGTCCCCGGGCCGCCTGCTCGGGCGCAGCGTGAAGGGCCACGAGAACTTCCAGAACGGACAGGGCTTCCTCGAGCAGGGCGGTCAGAAGGGCCCTCAGATCGACATTTTGCTGCCGGGGTCCTACCGCATCAACACGGCGATGTTCTCCGTCGAGCTGCGCGACGCGGTCGTGATCCCGGCGCAGAAGGTCGGCATGGTCACCGCCAAGGACGGCGAGCCCCTTCCCCCCTCCGAATACGTGGCCAAGTCCGTGCAGGGCCATAAGGACTTCCAGGACGGCGCCGCCTTCCTCCAGGCCGGCGGCCAGCGCGGCCCGCAGCTCGACTTCCTCAAGCCCGGCACGTACTACGTCAACCCGCTGATGTTCGACGCGGCCTTCGACGAGGTGCTTCAGGTCCAGCGCGGCGAGGTCTCCGTCATCGTCTCCAACATCGGCAAGGACCCGGCCGGCATCGGCGCCGCGGCCGGCCAGGCGCACGCCAAGCCCGAGGACCGACTCAAGGACGGCATCGAGCGCTACGTCGTCGACTCCGGCTACCGCGGCATCCAGCGCGAGGTGCTGGGACCCGGAACCTATTACCTCAACAAGCTCGCCTTCACGCCGCACATCATCCCCACGACGAACATCACCATCGACTGGGCCGAGGAGAAGTCCCCGACGCGCGGAGAGCGCGCGTTCAACCCGCTGTCCATCGTCTCCAAGGACGGCTTCCAGATGACCGTCGAGGTGAAGGTCATCCTGCGGGTGCTGCCCGAGCAGGCGCCGCACATGGTCGCGCGCATCGGCACGATCGACAACCTCATCGAACACGTGGTGCATCCGCTCATCGACTCGTCTTTCCGCAACCAGTCCTCGTCGTCCGAGGCGATGAAGTTCATGCAGGACCGCCACGAGGAGCAGCGCAAGGCCGGCGAGCACATCGTCGCCGAGCTGCGCCGCTACCACGTCGAGTGCGTGTCGGTGCTGATCTGCCAGATCGTGCTGCCCGAGCGCCTGATGCAGACGCTCACGAACAAGGTCGTCGCCGCCCAGCAGATGTCGATGTTCGACTCCCAGCAGGAGGCCGAGGCCCGGCGCCGCGAGATGGAGAAGACGAAGGCGCAGGCCGACCTCCAGCCGAGCCTGGTCAAGGCCGAGATCGACGTGCAGATCGCGACGCAGGCCAAGCAGTCCATGATCACGAGCGCCGAGGGACGCAGCCAGGCGACGCGCCTCGAGCAGGAAGGCGTCGCGGCCGGCATCGCGGCGGTCGGCAAGGCCGAAGGCGAGAAGATCCTGGCGGTCGGAAACGCGACCGCCGAGGCGTACGTGCGCCAGGCGGCCGCGGTCGGCCAAGGCCCGCTGGCGATGATCGAGGTCATGAAGCGCGTCTCCGACGGCAAGATCAAGATCACGCCCGACATCATGGTGTCCGGCGGCGGCGGGCCGAACAACGACGGCGCCTCCGCGAACATGCTCGCGGCCTTCATGGCGAGCCTCATGGGCTCGGGCATGAAGCTCGTCCCGCAGGACAGCGGCACGCCGCCGAAGAAGCCCTAGGCCGGAATTCAACGAATTTGAGGGTCAGGCACCCAAATCCAATACTTGACTGATTTAGTCAGGTATAATAGACTATCGATATGCCAGCCACGGCCGCGCGCGCCATCGCCGATATACGGGTCGGGAACACCCCCCTGCTCGACGTGTCGTTCGCCTTTCCGGAGCTCGGCGAGAAGGTCAAGATCGTCGCCAAGGCCGAGTGGGCCAACCCCGGCGGGTCGGTCAAGGACCGCGCGGCCTTTTTCATCGTCAAGGACGCCCTGGAGACCGGGAAGCTCGACGGCGGCAAGGTCCTGCTCGACTCCTCGTCCGGGAACACCGGGATCGCCTACGCGTGGCTGGGCGCGCGCCTGGGCGTCAAGGTGGCCCTCGCCGTGCCCGGCTCGATCGCCAGGCAGCGGCGCGCGATCCTCGAGGCCTACGGCGTCGAGCTGTTCTTCACCGACCCGCTCGAGGGCTCCGACGGCGCCATCCGCGAGGTCCGTCTCATGCTCAAGGCCGAGCCCGGGCGGTATTGGTACGCCGACCAGTACTCGAACCCGATGACCTGGCGCGCGCACCACGAGACGACCGCCCCGGAGATCTTCGAGCAGACGCAGGGCCGCGTCACGCACTTCGTCGCCGGCCTCGGCACGAGCGGCACCTTCGTCGGCGCGGGCCGCCGCCTGCGCGAGCTGAAGAAGACCGTCCGCCTGGTCTCCATGGAGCCGGACGGCCCCATGCACGGTCTGGAAGGTCTCAAGCACATGGAGACCTCGATCATCCCCAAGATCTACGACGACACGGTGGCCGACAGCCGCATCCAGGTCTCCACGGAAGAGGCGCAGGAGGCCGCGAAGGCCCTCGGGCGCAAGGGCGGCATCCTGCTCGGCCCGTCCGGCGGCGCGAACCTCGCGGCGGCCCTGAGGCTCGGCCGCGACCTCGTCGCGCAGGGGCGCGAGGCGGTGATCGCCACCGTCTTCGCCGACTCCGGCGAGCGCTACCTGGGCGAGAGGTTCTGGCAGCCATGAGCCTGAAGCTCAACCGCGCCGTCGAGGCGATCGCCGTGCAGACCTGCGAGAAGGCCTTTCCCGAGGAGGGCTGCGGGCTGCTCATCGGGCCGATCCCCGACGATTTCGACAAGCCCGGACGCGTCCTCGAGATCGAGGAGGCCCGCCCCCTGCCCAACGGCTGGGACGCCTCGGCGAAGACGAACCGGTACCTGATCGATCCGAAGATCCTGGCCAAGGTGGAGGCCGAGCTCTCGGGTAGCGGGCGCGGCGTCGTGGGGTTCTTCCATTCGCACCCGACCGTGCCGGCCTGGCCGTCCCCGTTCGACCTGACCATGGCGATGCCGTGCTGCAGCTACTGGATCCTGCAGGTCAGAGACGGAAAAGCGGTGGATTCGAGGTCGTGGCAAAGAACGGAAGACGGGCGCTCGTTCATAGAAGAAGAGATCGTACTCGAAGGATAATCATGAGCATAGACATCCGGCTACCGACGGCGCTGCGGGCATTCGCGGATAAACAAGAAAAAGTCGGCGTGGAGGCCAAGACCGTCGGAGAGGCGCTGGAACAGCTGTTCGCCAAGCATGAGCGGCTGCGTCAGCAATTGATGTCGCCCGAGGGCAAGCTGCGCTCGTTCGTCAATGTTTACGTGAATGACGACGATGCCCGTGACAAGCAAGGGCTGAACACACCAATACACGACGGCGACACCATCCTCATCGTGCCCGCCATCGCCGGCGGCTCGACGGTCGCCGAGCTCGAGCTCACCACCGCGGAGAAGGCCCGCTACCACCGCCACCTGATCATGCCCGAGGTCGGCGCCGAGGGCCAGAAGAAGCTCAAGAACGCGTCGGTGCTGTGCGTCGGCGCGGGCGGCCTCGGCTCGCCGCTGGCGCTGTATCTCGCCGCGGCCGGGGTCGGGCGCATCGGCATCGTCGACTTCGACACGGTCGATGAATCCAACCTTCAGCGCCAGATTCTGCACGACACGGCGTCGGTCGGGACCTCGAAGCTGAAGTCCGCCGAGAAGCGGCTCAAGGGCCTCAATCCCCACGTCAACGTCGAGCTTCACGAGACCAAGCTGAGCTCCGCGAACGCCGTCGATCTGTTCAAGCGTTACGACGTCATCGCCGACGGCACCGACAACTTCGCGACGCGCTATCTCGTCAACGACGCCTGCGTCCTGACGGGGAAGCCGAACGCTTACGGCTCCATCTTCCGCTTCGAGGGCCAGCTGTCCGTGTTCGGCCTGAAAGACGGTCCCTGCTACCGCTGCCTGTACCCCGAGCCCCCGCCCCCCGGCCTCGTCCCCAGCTGCGCCGACGCGGGCGTCCTCGGCGTCCTGCCCGGCGTCATCGGCACGATGCAGGCCGTGGAGGCCCTCAAGCTCATCCTCGGCATCGGCCGCCCCCTGTCGGGCCGCCTGATGCTCTACGACGCCCTCGAGCAGAGCTGGCGCACGCTCAAGGTGAAGAAAAATCAGGCTTGCCCCGTGTGCTCGGAAAATCCGACCATCAAGGCGCCGATCGATTACGAGGCCTTCTGCGGCCTCAAGGAGAAACCGACCGTGACCATTCCCGAGATTTCCGTCCAGGACCTCAAGGCGATGCTCGACAAGAAGGAGAAGTTCGTGCTTCTCGACGTGCGCGAGCCCCATGAGTACGAGATCGCGAAGATCCCCGGCTCCACCCTCATCCCGCTGGGCAAGCTGCCCGAGCGCTTCGGCGAGCTCGACAAGGGCGCCAAGCTGATCGTGCACTGCAAGATGGGCGGCCGCTCGGCGAACGCCGTGCGCTTCCTGCGCGAGAAGGGCTACGACGCGACCAACGTCGCGGGCGGCATCAACGCCTGGTCGGAGTCCATCGACCCGTCCGTCCCGCAGTACTGAGATGACCGTCCGGCGCGCGCTCCTCGCGGCCCTGGCCGCCCTGGCCTTCGCGGCGGGGGCGTGCAAGCCCCGGCCCGTCGTGCCCGGGATCACGGTCCAGGAGCTGAAAGGCCGCATGGAGCGAAAGGAGAAGTTCGTCCTCCTCGACGTGCGCGAGCCGAGGGAATACGCGAAGGCGAAGATCGAGGGCTCGACCTTGATCCCGCTGGGCTTCCTCGCCTCCCGCCTCGGAGAGCTCGACCGGAGCGCCAAGTACGTCGTCCACTGCAAGGTGGGCGGCCGCTCGGCGAGCGCCGTGCACCTGCTCCGCGAGAAAGGCTACGACGCGGTCAATCTCGAGGGAGGCATCGACGAGTGGTCCAAGTCGATCGACCCGTCCGTTCCGAGGTATTAACGTGAGCGACAAGAACTTCGACTACATCGACGCCGACGCGGCGCACCGCGTCCTCGAGACCAAGGCCCCCGGACAGCTGATCGACGTCCGCGAGGTCTCCGAGCTGGACGCCCTGCGCGTCGAGGGCGCGATGAACATCCCGCTCTCGCGCCTGGGCGAGCTCGCCGCCCGCCTCGACCGGAACGCGCCGGTCTACCTGCTCTGCCGCTCGGGCTCCCGCGCCGCCGAGTCGGCCGCCAAGCTCAAGGAGCTCGGCCTGCGCGACGTCCTCGTCGTGCGCGGCGGCCTCGAGGCCTGGACGGCCGCGGGCAAGCCCGTCGTGCGCGGCGTTTCGCGCGTATGGAGCCTCGAGCGCCAGGTCCGCTTCACCGCGGGCATGATCGTCCTCGTCGGCGTCGCGCTCGCCGTCGCGGCCGGCCCGGCCTGGCTCCTCCTCTCCGGCTTCGTCGGCGCGGGCCTGATGTTCTCCGCCGCGACCGACACCTGCGCGATGGCGCTCGTCCTGGCCCGCATGCCGTGGAACCGCGGGTCCGGCGGCTCCTGCGGGCGGTAATGCCCGAGCTTCCCGAAGTCGAGACCGTCCGCCGGGTCCTGGAGGAAAGGTACTCCGGGAAAATCATCACCGCCGTCGCCCTCGGCAAGCCCACCTTCTACCGCGCGCCCCCGCTCGCGGCGATCAAGCTCCTCACGGGCGGCACGATCGCCGCCTTCAAGCGGCGCGGCAAGTACCTGATCGTCGCCGTCGAGGGCCGCGGCGAGGTGATCTTCCACCTGGGCATGTCCGGGCGCATCACCGTCGGGGGCGAGAGCCCGCACGTGCGCTTCCAGATGTGGATCGGCACCGAGGCCGTGCGCTTCCACGACTCCCGGCGCTTCGGCCGGGTCGGCTGCGCGATGCCGGACCTCGGTCCCGAGCCGATGGACCCCGGGTTCACCCCGGGCTATCTCTGGAAGATCCTCCGCAAGCGCACGGCGCCGGTGAAGGCGCTGATCATGGATCAGAAGCTGATCGCCGGGCTCGGGAACATCTACGCGACCGAGGCCCTGCACGCGGCGAGGATAAGGCCCGGCCGCGCGGGCAAATCCTTGAGCCGGGCCGAAGCCGGCCGCCTGGCCGAGGCGTGCCGCGACATACTGATCCGCGGCGTGGAGGCGGGCGGCGCGACGCTCGACGACGAGGCGTTCCTCGACCCTCTCGGCCGCCCCGGCCGCATGCAGATGGGCGTGATGGTCTACGGCCGGAAGACGTGCGGGACCTGCGGCGGGGCCGTCATCGGCACGCGCAGGAGCATCGGCGGGCGCGCCAGCGCCTACTGCCCGTCCTGCCAGAAGTAGCGGCTCACCGCCGGCCGCGAAGCGCGTTGTTCAACGTCGAACGGGCCGCGACCGCCTTCATGGGGGCCGGGCGGCGCTTTTCATACAGGTACATCGCTGTCAGGATCGCGGCGGGCACGGCGGCGAGAAGGGTGAAGGTCATCGGGATTCTCCGCGGATTGAAGCGTCGACGGAGGATAGCCCCTCGACCCGGTTCCGTCAAGACCCGCGGCTCGCGCCGGCGCGTGTTCGGGCGGCCGTTTCCGGAGACGGTTTTCCCCGTAAAATCGACGGCGGGCGGTTCCCCCCTCAGAGAGCCGCCCGCCCCCGACAGCCTCAGGATATCATGCCCCCGCGCGCGAACCCATAGAGAGGGCGCAAAGAGATTATGAAGCGCGCGTGACCCGCGCGCTTAACCCGGTGTTTCCTTGACGAAAACGGATTCGGCCGCTATCCTTAGACCAAGGAAGATATATGTCCCCCACCCCTCTGTTCTTGAGCGCCGCGAGGATCGAAGCCCTCGCGGCTTTCCGTTCACTGGAGACCGACGCGGTCACCTTGCACCTCGCGGTCGACGCGGGCGGCCTGTACCCCTCGACCTTCCATCAGCTCGCGAACGACGCGCGCCGCGACCCGGCCATGAAGTCCCTCGGCCGCGACCTCGACCGGATCGAGAAATTCGTCGCCTCGGAATTCGTGCCCGGCCCGCACCGCATGGCCGCGGTGTACTCCTGCGCCAAGCGCGGCCTGTTCGAGACCTTCGCTTTGCCCCAGCCGTTCCGGAGCTCCCTGAGCGCCGGCGAAACGCTGGATCTGCGCCCCCTGACCGCCCTCGCGGGGCAATACAACCGCTTCATGGCGCTCCTGCTCGGCCCGGCGAAGGCGCGCTTCATCGAGCTGCACATGGGCCAGGCGCTCGAGCTCGAGCCGATGGAGGGAGCCTTCGAGGGCCTGGACGGCCTCGGGGCCGTGGCGCTGCGCGCGGCCACGCTCGCCCGGGAGCGCCGCTTCGACCGCCTCATCCTCGGCGCCGCCCCGTCGCTCGAGTCGGCGCTCGTCCCCCTTCTCGACCCGGCGCTGCAGAAGGACCTCATTCTGGAGCCGGTGCTGGGGCCCGAGCGGCCCGTCGAGGCCGTGCTCGAGCGCGTCCTGCACAACGAGCGCCAGGCGAGATCTGTCCGCGAAAGCGTGCTGGTGCACCGGATGATCGACGAGACCCGCAAGGGCGGCGCCGTGATGGGCCTCGAGGCCGTGGCGGCCGCGATCCAGGAAGGGACCGCCGCGCGCGTGCTCGTGCGCGACGGCTACGCGAAGATCGGCCGGGCCTGCCCCAAGTGCGGGCACCTGTCGGTGGCCAACCGCTCGTGCCCCTGGTGCTTCTGCGCGACCGACATGGTCCTCGACCTGGTCAGCGAGCTCGGCAACAAGGCGCTCGACGCGGGCTGCGAGCTCTACCGCGTCATGTACGACGCGCGCTTCGACAGCGTCTGCCGCATCGGCGCGGAGCTCAAGGTGTCGCTCAACAAGCCCGCCGCCGCGCCGACGTCCCGCGCCCTGCGCGGCGTCTTCGCGATGAAGGACGGCAAGCCCTCGCCCCTGCGCCCGCGCCAGCCCTGAGCGGGGCGGCCGTTCAGGACGGCTCGCGCCCGTAGTAGGGGAGCCCGGCGAATTCCGCGGCGCTGGCGGCCGCGCGGGCGCCGTCCTCGGCGTCGCGGGCCCAGTACAGCTCGAGGTCCCCGCCGTCGAAGCGGCGCAGGCACACGACGTAGGTGCTGCGGCTCGCGCCCGAGAAGATGCGGCGGCGCTCGCGGCTGACCAGGATGACGGCGCGGAACTCCTCGAGGTCCCACGTCGCGTTGCCCCCGACCGAGTGCCCGCCGACGCCGAGGTAGCGGGCGACCATGCGGTGCTCCCGGTCGATGACGACGCGCGAGCGGCCGCGGAGGAACAGCCAGCCCGAGGCGACGAACGCCGCGCCGAGCACGAAGCGCACCACGGGCACGAGCAGGGGCGCGGGGTGGCTCAGCGCCCAGGCGGCGACCGCCGAGCCGAGCGTGAAGATCATCTCCGCGAAGCCGAAACAGACCAGCGCCAGCCCGGCCATGGCCGCGGTCGTGTCGGGATCCTGCCGGATTTCGAAGCGGGAACGGCTCGTCTTGATCATCGGAGTGGGCG
>JAMPYD010000057.1 GCA_023700845.1 Elusimicrobiota bacterium
ACGAGATCACCTTGCTCGCGCTCGGACCGTCCACGACGACGGTCGTCGTCGCCTGGGCGCGGCACAACGGGACGGTCCCCGGCCGCGCGCCGTACGCGCTCGTCCGCGGCGGCCGCTGGTTCGTCGCCGACAGCCCTTTCTCCTACATCACGGAGGAGGACCGCTACCTGATCTTCGCCGACCTTCTCTTCGACATGCTGGGCGAGCCGCCGCGGCGCGGGCCCGGGGAGAAGAAGCCGGCGCTGTTCCGCGTCGAGGACGTCCACCCGGGGCTTCCCGCCTGGCAGCTGTACGGCATGGCCGACATGCTGGCCGCCGCGGGCGCGCCGTTCGCGGTGTCGGTCATTCCGCTGTGGGTCGACCCCCTCGGCGTCCTGCGCGAGAAGCGGCGCTGGCGCCTGGCGGCCGGCGACGCCGCGTTCCGCGGCTTTCTCGGCTACGCCGCCGAGCGGGGCGGCAGCTTCATCCTCCACGGCCTGACCCATCAGCGCGGTTTCCGGCGGAACCCGTTCACGGGGATCTCCGGCGACGACTTCGAGTTCTGGGACCGGGAGCGCAACCGTCCGCTCGACGGGGAGACGGACGCGGAGATCGAGGCGCGCGTCGACGACGCCCGCCGCCTGCTCGAGGCCGCGGGCGCGCGCGCCGCGGCGTGGGAGACGCCGCACTACCAGGCCTCGCCGCGGGCCAGCCGCGTCTTCGCGCGGCGGTTCGACTGGAGCGTCGGGCGGGCGGTCTATTTCCCCGCCGGCGCGCCCGAGAGCCTGCTCCCGACCGGGCAGTTCTACCCCTACGAGATCTTCGGCGACCTGTACGGCCAGCGCCTCGTCCCCGAGAACGTCGGCAACGCCCAGCCGTACCTCAACGAGCAGGTGCTCAAGTCCGTGACCGTCGACGACATGATCCGGATCATGCGCCGCAACGCGGTGCTGCGCGACGCCTGGGCCTCGTTCTTCGTGCACCCGTCGATGCTCGACACGGCGGCCTTCGGCGGCACCGCGGCGCGGCCCGGCGACGCCGGCGAGCTCGAGCGCCTGGTGCGCGCGGCCCGCGAGCACGGCTACGAATTCGTCTCCCTGACGGACTGGACCCAGAAGAACCTCCGGCCGATACGGCCGGCGCCCGTGGAGGTCATGCCATGATCATCGCCGCTTTGCTGCTGCTGTGCGGGGCCGCGTCCGCCGCCGATCCCTCGCCGCGGGAGGCGCTGGCCCGGGCCGCGGGCGGCCGCGTCGAGTTCCTGCGCGCCGTCGCCGACGTCTCGCGCTTCGCCCCCCGCCTGCCCTCGAAGAAGCGGCTGTACCCCTACGTGTTGGCGCTCGACGAGCTCGAGCGCGAGGGCCGGCGCCACGGGCTCGCGAGCCTGGGCGCGGACCCGGTCAAGGAGCTCGGAGAGGAGCTCACCCGCCAGGCCGGGCAGTGGCTGCGCCTGGACCGCGACCCGCCGGAGTACCTCGACGCCTTCTTCAAATGGTCCGCGAACGACACGCGCGTCGCGGCGGCCGGGGACTCGGCGATGCTGGCCGTCGCCTCGCGCGGGCCGGAGGAGCTGCTCGCGTGGAACCGCGGCGCGCGGGCGGCGCTCGAGCGGCTCGAGGCCGCGAAGGCGGACGCGTCCGCGCGCCAGGCGTTCGGGGACCTGCAGGGCGTGATCGTCCGGGAGATCCTCGCGCGCCGCCGGGAGCTGCCGCCCGAGCGCCTCGCCGAGGCGGTGGACGGGCTCGCGACGCCGCAGGGGCTCTCGGAGGTGCTGACCTTCCTCGACCTCGAGACGGCGTCGGCGGCGTCGCCGGAGGACCGCCGCGCCCTGCTCGATCTCGCCCTGCGCGCGGCGCGCGCCGCCCGGGCCCTCGGCCCCTCCGCGCCGCTGCGCTTCCGCGCGGAGGCCGGCGCGGCGGTCGCGGCGGCCGTCGAGCGGGCGCTGTTCGCCGGGGACGGGCTCGACGACCGCCTGTGCCGCTCGGTCGCCGCCGAGCTGCTGCCGGCGCAGGCGGAAGGCCTGCTCGCCTCGCTCGCGGACCTCGCGGCGGGCGGGGACGGCGCCCCGCCCGCGAAGGCCCGCGCGGTGCGGGCGGTGGCCGCGGGGCTGCAGGGGTGGTTCCCTCATCTCGCCGCGGCGCGGCGGCGGGATTTCCAGAGGATCGAGGCGCGGCTGAGCGCCCGCGAGGTCAGAACCGCCAGCCGTAGCGCGCCGTGAAGGTCAGGACGTGGAGCGGCCCCGCGGCGCCGGACACCCCGCGCGCCTCTCCCCGGGGCGTCGCGGCGTAGCCCGCGGAGGCCAGCCCCGTCCAGCCGGCCTCCAAGGTGACGACGCCCGGCGCGGCGGAGTCGGAGACGATGTCCAGCCCGAGCCGGGCCGAGGCCGCGGGGACCCAGGCGCTGTCGTCGACCAGGCGCCGCGTCTCGTGGGTCGCCGTGTCGGGCCAGGACGAGGGACGCACGTCGACCGTCGTCTTGTTCCAGGCGCCGCCCGCGCCGAGCAGGACGAACGGGCGGGCCGCGCCGCGGTCCCGCAGCGTATAGCGGAGCAGGCCGAGCACCACCCAGGTGTCGCCGGCGACGGAGGCGTCGGCCGCCGGATACAGCCGCGTCGAGTAGGTGCCGCCGCGGCTGAAGTAGTCGACGTTGACGCCCGCGCCGAGGCGCTTCGTGAGGAAATGGACGTACTGCGCGCCGAACTGGGCGCCGAGGTCCCCGTTGTCGGCGGAGCCGCCGCCGGCGACGCCCAGGCGCACCCGGCTCACGGGCTGGACCAGGCCGACGCCGATCGACGCCAGCCGCCGCCGTTCCGACGGGACGCCGGGCAGCGCCTCCCCCGCCCGCGCGCCCGCCGCCAGCAGCATCAGAGGAAGCAGCGCTCCGATCTTCATGCCCCCATTCTAATCGCGGGACGGGCGCCGCGCCATCGCGGGGGCGCCACGTTTTTTCGACGGCTCTGGGACGGGCGGCGCCCACTCCAGAGGCAGCTCCGGCGCGCGCGACGGGACGACGGCACGGCGCTTCGGCTCTGGGACCGGCGCCGGGGCCAGGCCGTCGAGTATCTCCCAGGCCGCGCGGTCGAGCAGCTCCAGATACTTCCTCACGTCGTACTCGAGTCCGTTCTCCATCAATGAGAGCGGCTTGGAGCGCCACTCCTTGACGGGGTCGGAGGCGTTCGTGATCACGTAGCGCACGGTCTCGCCGACGTGGAGCGTCGCGCCGGCGGCGGCGAGCTGCTTGGCGGCCAGGGAGGAGACCGTGTCGTGGACGTAGTCCCCGGGCTCGCGCGAGAGGTGGAAGGAGATCGCGAGCTCGTCGGCGGCGACGCGGCCCTCGCGCAGGCGCAGGCGGTACTCCTCGACGACGTCGAGCAGGCCGGGGACGAGCGCCTTGAGGTCCCCTCCCGGCTCGACCCGCGCGAGGCGCGCGAGCAGCTCCCCCTGCATCGCCTTGAGCAGCTCCGGCGTGTCGCGGCGGCGCGAGGCGATGCCGCGCAGCTTGAGCTCCCCGTTCGTGAAGGCGCCGAAGTAGCGCCCCGGCACGCCGGAGCGCGCGTCCTCCTTGGACGGGCAGTAGCGGATCCACTCGTAGACGCCCTCGAGCGCGAGCGGGCACTCGGCCTCCTTCTCGATCGCCCGCCGCAGCTCCTCCAGGTCGGCTCCGGGAGAGATCCCGATCCAGATCGCGTCCACGAGCGCGTGCAGGAGATGATGCCCGCACCTCTCGACGGCGTCCTTGGCGCGCAGGAGCACCTCCCGCCCCCACGCGGTCACGCACTCGTGCGCCTCGATCCTGCCGAAGCGCGCGTTCTTGAAGCCCAGGTAGCCGAAGCAGGTGACGAGGCACCACTTGTGCGCCGCCGCGCGGCGCTTGTAGTCGGCGGCGAGCGGGCCGCCCGCCTTCGCCAGCGCCTTGTACCGCGCGCGCTTGAGCAGGATCGGCTCGAGCACCGACGGGACCAGGCCGCGGCGCTTCGCGCACAGGCGGTGGCCGACCTCGGGGACGAAGCTCTCCGGGCAGCAGGGGCAGTTCACCGTCTCGGGAGAGATGTTGCGGCGCACCATCATCTCCGGGTACATGGAGACGAAGTCGAATTCGGCCACGCGGCGGTGCCAGCCCACCTCGGGCTCGTAGACCAGCCCGCCCTTGTCGGCCGTGAGCAGATCGCCGGCCGGCCTGAAATCCTCGGCCTGCTGCTTGTCCATCGGGATCAGCACGCCCCGGTCCCAGGCCCAGCGCATCTGCATCGAGCTCAGGCTCGTGCCGATCGTGCAGCGGGCGGCGCGCTGCACGGGGATGCGGGCGATGCGCGCGATCTCGAAGAGGCCCGCGGTCCCGGTCTCCTTGAGCATGAAGCTGTTCTTCACGTCGAGATGCCAGCGCCCGAACAGATAGCGCGCCCCGCCCTGATAGACGGCGCGGCCGTAGGACAGGAAGGTCCGCTCCCTGCGCGCGCCCATCGCGCGGCCCGCGTCGCGGGAGAAGCCGAGCGGCACGCGGTGCTCGAGCGACAGCGCGTCGAGCTCGGGCATCAGCGAGGAGTCGCCCCAGTCGGTCGTGATCACGTCGGGATCCTCGGAGCGCAGGCGGCGGGCGAGGGTCTCGAGCTGCTGCGCCGCCGTCCCCTCGAGCTCGGACGCGCGCCCGTCGGCGGAGAGGAGCAGGCGGCGCAGGGAGCTGTGGCTCGGGTCGAGGAGGCCGGAGATCTCGGAGGGCGCCCAGGCCATATGGAGAAAACGAAGCGAGGGAAGCTCGTAATCCACGGACCAGGGATCATCGAGAAGCTCGAAGCCGGACAGGGCGTCCCCCGCGAGCGCGAAACGGCATAGGGCGAGCGGGAAGTGTCCGCGCTCGTAATGCCAGGCCTGGACGAGGTGGATGTCCGCGTCGTACAGCGGGACCTCCAACGCCGCGAGGCGCTTGACCAGGGGATCGCGCTCGAGGACGGGCACGCGGACCTCGAGCACGCGCAGGGACGCTCCGCTGAATAATTCCGTCTTCTCGACCCAGCAGGTCTCCGCGCGGTACGGGAGGGACGCGAGCAGGCGCAGGACGCGCGTCAGCTCGGAGGCGTCGCCGCGGACGCGGAAGGCCGGGCGCCACGGGTCGAGGACGGCGCGGCGGCGGCCCCCCCGCTCGACGAGCCAGACGCGCATGCCCTCCGCCTCGGGGTACGCGTCAAAGAGCCACGCCTCCGCCGTTTCCATGCTTCTTCTCTTTCTCCAATTCGAGGACCTGCCGCTCCATGGCGACGAGCATCGCCATCAGCGCCGCCTCGAAAGGCATCGGCCGGCTCGCCATCGAGGCGGGCGCGGCGTGATAGCGCGCGAAGCGCCACAGCGCGTCGAACGCCTCCTGGTCCTCCTTGCGCAGGGCGCGTCTAAAGAGCTTCCAGGCTTCCTGCTCGGCCTGCAAGGTCTGAACGATCGTCGGTAAAGTCCGTCCCATAGAACCTCATGGAGCCGTTCGCGTGCCGGCTCAATTCGTCTTCCCAGCCGCGGCGCCCCTCCGGAGGCTCGCGGTCCGCCGTCAGCACGAGCCAGGGCGCGGGCAGCAGCGCCATGCCCTCGAGCACGCGCGTCAGCACGCGGCGCGCGGCGGCGGCGGGCACGTCGGCGTCGTAGAACAAGGGCATCGGGTCGGAGATCACGACCGGCTCCCCCCGCCAGCGCTCGGGGACCTTCACCTTGACCATGGTCTCGAGCTGATACAGGTTGAACGGCCGCGCCAGCTGCACGCGCGCCAGCGCCGCGCGCGAGTCGGCGCCCAGGCAGCGCGCCGCGTAGCCCGCGCCGTAGGCGTTGAAGGAGTTCCCCGCGTCGAGCCACAGCACCGACGCGCCGCGCAGCAGCGCGGGGCACAGCGACGTGAGGAAGCGGCCGGGAAGATCGCCCGGCCCCGACACCACGTAGCGCCCCGGCGACAGGCGGCCGTCCGGGAGCATGGGGCGAAGCGACGGGAACATCATCCCATCAGTTTAATCGAACATATGTTCGATGTCAAGACCCAGCCCGACGAACTATCCTCAAGGATAGTTGTCCGGCGAGGAAGGCCTCAGGCGGCCGGCAGGAGCCAGGCGGGCACGATCTTCAGCGCGAGCAGGCGGCGCTTGGTCTTCTCGTCGAGGGCGGGCCAGCCGACGACGAGGCCGCGGCACGACGCGGCGCCGCAGCGGCACGCGAGGGTCCAGGACGGGTCCGGCACGGAGGTCGAGTAGTCGAAGACGATCTCCTCCCCCTCGGCGATGCCGCGCGCCGCGACGAGCGTGACGGCGTCGCGCAGGCCCGCGTTGGGGTCGCAGGAGTGGTTGAGGAAGCGCGCCGGAGGATCGACGTAGAGCTGCCGCCCGGGGCCGACGTCGAGGCAATGATGGCGGACGGCGCGCCGGTCGGCCTCCGCCGTGGTCATCTCCTCCCCCGTGAAGACGAGGATCGTCTCGCCGGCGGCGTAGGGCCGCTCGGCGTAGACGCCCTGACCGTTCGCGGAGGAAGCGAGGCGGACCATGCGTGATTTTACAACACCGGGGCAAAGATGACACCATAGGGGCATGAGACACCTCCTCCTCCTCGCCGTGCTGGCGCCGGCCGCGTGCTCGTGGCCGCAGAGGAAGGCGCCGGAGGGCGCCGCCGCGCGGGACGCGTTCTGGAGCAACCTCTCCGCGCTGTGCGGCCGGGCCTACGAGGGACGCATCGCCGCCAACGCCGGCGGCGGCGCGGGGCCCGACCCGTTCGACGGCAAGACTTTGGTGATGCACGTGCGGGAATGCTCCGCCGGCGAGATCCGCGTGCCCTTCCACGTCGGCGACGACCGCTCGCGCACCTGGGTGTTCACGCGCGCCGCGCAGGGCCTGAGGCTGAAGCACGACCATCGCCACGCGGACGGCTCCGACGACAAGATGACGATGTACGGAGGAGACGCCGCCGGGCCGGGCGCGCCGGAGAAGCAGTCCTTCCCGGCCGACGAGGCCTCCCGCGCGATGTTCGTCGCCGGGGGCATCCCCCAGTCGGCGGCCAACGTCTGGGTCGCGGGCCTGACGCCCGGCAAGACCTTCCGCTACGGCCTCGAGCGGCCGGGCCGGGAGTTCCGGATCGATTTCGACCTGACGAAGGAGGTCGCGGCGCCGCCGGCGCCGTGGGGCGCGAAATAACCGTTACCCGCCCGTCATAGACGCCGCGCCCCGCCCGGGCTAGAATCCGGGCGTGTGAGGCCTTCATCATCGCCGCCGTCATGCCGCTGATCCTCGCGGCCTCCGTCCTGCCCGCCGCCGCGGCCGACCGCTTCGGCGTCGCGCAGATCTATCCCACCGCCCCGGACGGCAAGACCTGGGTCTCGGCGTGGGACAACGGGCGCCCGCGCTCGTTTCGCGGCGTGGACCCCGACGACGCCTGGTTCGACGCCGATCACGGCGAGGCGTCCTACCGCGTCGACGGCGAGGGGCGCCTGCTGATCTCGGGCCCCGTGCCCCGCATGTACATCCACGACCCCGCGCTGAAGCGGAGCTGGCGGAACGTCGAGATGACGGTGTACGCGATGAGGGTCGCCGACGAGGGCACGCCCTACGCCGGCATCGTCGGCGTCGCGCGCAGCGCCCACGGGATGTTCGCCTCGGAGCGGGTCGCCCGCTGCGACAGCCGGGGCATCGGCGCGCGCATGCGCTACGACGGCCACGTCGACTTCGAGAAGGAAACGTGCCACCCGTCGTCCTCCCCGGCGAAGAACCGGAAGCTGTGGCCGGGGATGCCCCGCAACGCCTGGATCGGCTACAAGTTCGTGGTCTACGACCTGCCCGACGGCAGCGTGAAGCTCGAGCACTACCTCGACATGACCGACGGGGCCGGCGGCGGCTCCTGGACCAAGATCAACGAGCTCGAGGACGACGGCCGCGGCTTCGGCGTCCGCGGGCGGCCCTGCGCCCCGGGGATCGACCCGGGGCTGCCCTTGACCGCGGGCGACGCGCGGCCGGGCTCGGAGTCGGGACGCCCCAACATCGCCGTCTACTGGCGCAGCGACAACGTCGGGGAGGACGGCCTCGTTTACAAGAGGATGAGCGTGCGCGAGATCGCCGCCCCCTGACGCGCCGCGCGAAATTAGGTAGCGTAGGCGCCATGAGAGACGACAATGAGAAGAATCCCTGGACCGCGTACGCGATCCTCGCCGCCGCCGGCTTCGCCGTCGCCTTCCTGACCTGGCGCAGCTACCGCGACGACGCGCCGCGCATCGAGAACTACACGCTCCCCCCCGCGCCCGGCGTCGCGGGCGCGATGAAGGCCGAGACGGCGCAGTCCCTCAACGACCTGGCCGAGAGCCATCGCGCCGCCGGGCGCCACGCCGAGGCGGCGGAGGCGTACCGGAAGGCGCTCGCGCTCGAGCCGAAGAACGCCTCGATCCTCAACGAGCTGGGGCTGGCGCTCCACTACCAGGGCAGGTCCGCGGAGGCGGTCGAGACGCTCAAGAAGGCGACCGCGCTCGACCCCAAGCTGCAGCGCGCCTGGCTGAGCCTCGGCTTCGTCCTCAAGTCGGCGGGCCGGGACGCCGAGGCGCGCGCGGCGCTCGAGAAGACGGTCTCCCTCGGCCCCTCCACGGCTCAGGGCCGCGAGGCCCTGAGCATGATGAACCGCTGAGCGGCCGCTACTTGCGGCGGCCGACCGTCGTGTAGCTCGTTTCCTTCGGGCCGGTGTAGATCTGGCGCGGGCGGCAGATCTTGAAGGCCGTGGC
>JAMPYD010000058.1 GCA_023700845.1 Elusimicrobiota bacterium
CGCGAGACGCCGCCGGCCGTCGACTTCGAGAAGACCCGCGTCGCGGCGGTGTTCGTCGGCCCGCGCCCGACGTCGGGCTACCGCGCGCGGCTGATCGGCATCGAGGTGGAGCCGGAGCGCTACGTCGTGCGCTGGTACGAGGAAGGCCCCGCCCAGGGCGAGGCGGTCGCGGACGGGGCCACGGCCCCCTTCCTGCTCGTCTCGGTGCCCAAGGACGAGCGGGCCATCCGCTGGGACAAGAAGCGCCGGGCCGAAGGGCCCAAAAGAAACTAGGCCTTTAGTCCTTTTTTAGCTTGACTCGGTTTCCGGGCCGCGTTTATAATGGGGGCTGTCCCGTTTGGAGCCCCCAATGAAAATTCTCGCCGCCGTGCTCGTGCTGTGCGCCTCAAGCGCCCTCGCCCTGCCCGACCCGTTCGACGGCGGGACCGCGAAAACGCCGCCCGTCGTGACGGTCAAGGCGCCGGCCTCCGCGATCAGCGAGGCGGACACGCGCGTGTGGATCGAGCTCGAGGCCCCGGACAAGGCCGCCCGCCAGGCCGCGGTCGACGCGGGCATCAGCGTCGAGGAGATCAAGCCCGGGACGGCCGCCGGCTTCGCCACGCCGAAGGCCCTGAAGCGGGCCAAGGCCGCGGGCCTCAAGGTCCGCACGACGGTCACCTTGCGCCAGCGCTTCGGCGCCCTCGACTTCCCCGAGAAGGACGCGGTCTACCACAACTACAAGGAGCTCGAGGCGGACCTGCGCTCGCTGGCCGCGCGCGCGCCGGACCTCGCCTCGATCGTCTCGATCGGCAAGTCCACCCGCGGCCGCGACCTGTGGGCCGTGCGCCTGACCAAGGGCGCCAAGGGGACGCAGCCGAGCAGGAAGCCCGGCATCGTCTTCATGGGCACGCACCACGCGCGCGAGCATCTCTCGACCGAGGTCCCCCTCCTGATCGCCAAGCACCTCGTCGACAACCGCGCCGACGCCGAGATCGCGCGCCTGCTCGACACCCGCGACGTCTACTTCATCCCCATGATCAACCCCGACGGTGTCGAGTACGACATCGAGGGCGGCAAGTACCACATGCACCGCAAGAACATGGCCAAGAACGCCGACGGCTCGACCGGCGTGGACCTCAACCGCAACTACGCCTGGGGCTGGGGCGGCGCCGGGGCCTCCCCGAACCCGGACGACGACACCTACCGCGGCCCGTCCGCCTTCTCCGAGCCCGAGAGCAAGGCCGTGAAGGCCTTCGTCGAGGCGCGTCCCAACCTCAAGGTCATGCTGTCCTACCACACCTTCTCCGAGCTGATCCTCTACCCGTGGGGCGGCTCCGATGATCAGATCCCCGACAAGAAGGCGCTGGCGGCCTTCAAGAACATGTCCGGCGAGATGGCCAAGATGACGGGCTACACCCCGCAGCAGTCGAGCGACCTCTACATCGCCACCGGCGACACCTGCGACTGGGCCTGGGGCGAGAAGGGCATCTTCGCCTTCACCTTCGAGCTGACGCCGAAGTCGATGTGGGACGGCGGCTTCTACCCCGGCGCGGGCGTCGTGCAGCGCGTGTTCCAGGCGAACATCCGGCCCGCGCTCTACCTCATCGACCTGTCCGACGACCCTTACCGCGCCGCCAAGGACGCGGCGGGGATCACCGCCCGATGAAGACCCTCCACGCGGTTCTCGCGGCGGCGCTCCTGTCGTCCCCGGCCTCGGCGCGGTCGCCCGAGGCCCTGCGCTTCGCGGCCGACGCCGCGCTCATCTCGGCCTTCCCGGAGGCCATCAACCCCGACCTCCAGGAGCCGCTCGAGCCCGTCCTGCAGGCCCCGCTTCAGCCCATGCTCCTCGCGCCCTCCCGCGCCCCCGGCGCCGTCGCGGGCACGGCCGTGCTGTCCCAGCTGAAGTCGGCCAACCGCCGCGTCGCGTCGCGCCAGTTCGGCGCCCGCACGCTCGACCTCGGCATCGCCTCGGACGCCTCCTTCGCGAACAAATACTTCACCTTCTCGGACGCGAAGGCGACCTCGCTCGCCCCGATCGGCGACATGAACCGCCTGCGCGGCGAGGGCGTCAACGCGCGCGTCGACGCGAGGACCGTCTACAACTTCAAGGTCGTCGTCAACATCTTCAGCCCCGTGCGCGGCAGCACGCTGAAGATGACCCCCGTCCAGGGCACCGCCGGCCCGGCGCACGACATGAAGACCGGCGCCCTGCTCGACGCGATCAAGGCCAAGTCCTTCGTCTTCAAGGCCAAGGGGGTCGAGCTCCTGCTCTCCTACGACGCCGACGTCCTCCCCGACGGCTCCGGCTTCGCGAACACGAACAGCTTCCTGTTCACCAAGGAGGACGGCCTCAACTCCAAGGCCTGGCCCCTCAACGAGTCCAAGCTCCCGCTCGACACGAACGCGGTCGTGGACCTCGGCGGCCTCAAGCTGACCTTGACCCGCACCTCCGCCGGCACCCTCGTCATCCGCGAATAACGGGCGGCGGGGCGCGCGCGCCGACTCCGCGCTTTTGTATCATCAAATCATGAAACAGCTCCTCCTGCTCGTCGTCCTGTCGTCCGTCGCGTCGGCCGCGCCGTTCACGCCCGCGACCGCCCTGCGCTATGAGCCGACGCCGCAGGAGCTGCTGGAGAACTGCCGCTCGGCCAAGAAGCGCGCCGAGTCCGCGCTCGAGGCCGTCGCGCGCATGCCCGCGGCCAACAGGACGTTCGACAACACGCCCTGGGCGCTCGACCAGATCGCCGCCGACCTGTCCGACCAGACCGCCTCGGACACCTTCCTGAAGTACGTCTCGATCTCCTCCGCGACGCGCGAGGCCGGCAACGAGTGCGAGACCTTGCTCGGCCAGTTCTCCGTCGACATGTACTCCCGCGAGGACCTGTACCGGGCCCTCAAGGAGTACGCCTCCAAGGGAGAGTCCCTGACCGGCGAGTCCCAGCGCCTGGTCGCCAAGGAGCTGCTCGACTTCAAGCGATCCGGTCTCGAGCTGCCGGCGGACAAGCGCGCCGAGGTCCTCGCCCTCCGCAAGAAGCTCGTCGAGCTCGAGGCGACGTTCGGCAAGAACATCAACGAGTACAAGGACTCCGCGCTGTTCGACAAGACCGAGCTCGACGGCCTGCCCGAGGACTTCATCGGCCGCCTCGAGGAGGTCGGCGGCAAGTACAAGGTCGGCCTGGACTACCCCGACTACTTCCCGTTCATGGACAACGCGATGAACGGGGGCGCGCGCCGCGTCCTGGAGGGAAAGTTCAACAGCCGCGCGACGGTGCAGAACCTGCCGGTGCTCAAGGAGGTCCTCGCCCTGCGCCTGCAGGCCGCGCGCCTGCTCGGCTACCCGACGCACGCGCACTTCGTCCTCGAGGACCGCATGGCGAAGGACCCCCGAACGGTCTCCGACTTCATCCTCCGCCTGCGCAAGAAGGTGAAGATCCTGGCCGCCGACGAGCTCGCGACGCTGAAGAGCCTCAAGCACGTCTTCGAGGGCCGCGCCTCCGACGGGAAGTTCAACGCCTGGGACTGGCGCTACTACGACAACCAGCTCAAGAAGGCCAAGTACTCCGTGGACAACCAGAAGATCAAGGAATACTTCCCCGCCGACCACGTCACCGAACAGATGCTCGCCGTCTACCAGAAGCTGCTCGGCCTGAAGTTCCGCGAGATCAAGGACGCCGCGACGTGGCATCCCGACGTGAAGCTCTACGAGATCACCGACGCCGCGGGCGGCGAGCCGATCGCGTACTTCTACCTCGACCTGTTCCCGCGCGAGGGCAAGTACAAGCACGCCGCCGCGTTCTCGCTCATCATCGGGCGCGTCATGGCCGACGGGCGCTACCAGAAACCGGTGTCCTCGATGGTCGCCAACTTCAACAAGTCCACCAAGGACCGGCCGTCCCTGCTGACCCACGACGAGGTCGAGACCTTCTTCCACGAGTTCGGCCACATCATGCACCAGACCCTGACGAAGGCCCGCTACGGGCGCTTCGCCGGCTCGGCGACCGCGCGCGATTTCGTCGAGGCGCCGTCGCAGATGCTCGAGAACTGGGTCTGGGACCGGGAGGTCCTGCAGTCCTTGTCGGGGCACTACCTCGACCGCACGAAGAAGCTGCCCAACGAGCTTCTCGGCAAGATGCTCGCGGCCAAGAACGTGAACTCCGGCCTGGTGACGCTGCGCCAGCTCCTGTTCGGGTCGGTGGACCAGCTCTACCACGGCAAGCCGCCCGCCGACACCACGGCGGCCTACGCCCGCCTCGCCCGCGAGGTCGCGATGATCCCGACCTCCGAGGGGACGCACCCCGAGGCGAGCTTCGGCCACCTGATGGGCTACGACTCGGGCTACTACGGCTACATGTGGTCCAAGGTCTACGCCGAGGACATGTACTCCCTGTTCAAGGCCGAGGGGCCGCTGAACCCGCAGCTGGGCCGGCGCTACCGCACCGAGATCCTCGAGAAGGGCTCCTCGCGCGACGAGATGGAGTCGCTGAAGGCCTTCCTCCTGCGCGAGCCCAACGAGGACGCGTTCCTCGAGAGCATCGGCCTCACCCCCGGCAAGAGCTAAGCGCTACGGCTTGCCGTCGGCGTAGATCGTGCGCGACTTCGGGTCGCGCTCGATCACGCCGCGAACCTTGAGCGCCCACGCGGCGGCCAGGCCCGCGCCCAGCGAGACCCACTGCGACGGGGACAGGAACGACCAGAGAAACACGCCGCGGTCGTCTCCGCGCAGGAACTCGAGCAGGAAGCGCAGGACCGAATAGTAGAGGATGTAGCCGAGAAACGCCGTGCCGTAGCGGTACTTCCCCGCGCGGACGGCCGGCAGGACCCGGCCGATGAGATACGCGGCGGCGGCGGCCTCGCCGAACGCCTCGTAGAGCTGGGTCGGGTGCAGGAGCACGCCGAGCAGGTGCCGCGGCACGCTCGACGCGGGGTCCAGATACGCCGTCCCCCAGGGCAGCCCCGTGGGGGCGCCGTGGCAGCAGCCCTCGGCCCAGCAGCCCAGGCGCCCGAGCACGTGGCCCATCGCGAGGGCCGCCCCGAAGTAATCCGCCACGGGCAGATAGAGGCGCGGCCGGTGCGTCTTGTTGTGCCAGATCTGGAATAAATACCCCGCGAGGCAGGCGAGCAGGAAGCCCGACCAGAACACCCAGCCCGTGTTCCAGTCGCGCAGCATCGCCCCGGGATCGGCGGAGAACTCCCGCCACTCGACGAGGAAAAAGCCGAGCTTGCCGCCCGTCAGGGCCGCGGCGAGCAAAGTCCCCACCAGCGCGTAGAACAGCGACGCCGTGGCCCGCATGTTCCCGACCTGGGTGCGCAGCCAGACGATCCCCGTCAGGTAGCCCAGCGCCGTGAAGACGGAGTACGTGGAGATCGTGGAGCCGTCGACGAAGCGCCACAGGATCGGGGACATCTCAGGGCTTCTCGCAGAGGATCTGCTTGAGCACCGACTGCGGGCCGTCGACCGTCGAGGCGTAGGTCAGGTACAGGTGCCAGGCCCGCTCGATCGTGGGCGTGATCATGTGCCGCGTCCGCGGGAGGTTCTCGACGTACGCCTTGTACCAGTGGCGCAGGGTCTTCGCGTAGTGCCCGTAGCGGAAGTTGATGTTCTTCACGCGGAAGCCCAGCTTCTCGATGATCTTCAGGTGCACGTGGATCGGGAACTGGAAATGGTCGGGGAACACGTACTTCTGGGAGAACGTCCCCGAGATCGTCGTGTAGTTCGTCAGCCCCGCGTCGTTGGCCGGCGGGATGATCGCGTGGAACCAGGCCTTGCCGCCGCTCTTGAGCAGCCCGTAGCAATGCCGGTAGTAGCGCTCGATCTCGGAGCGGTCGAGGTGGCTGATCATGCCGCAGGTGTAGAGCTTGTCGAAGCTCCCGTCGGCGGGGATCTCGAGGTAGTGGCGCAGCTTCAGATTTTTAGAGAAGCCGTCGTCGACCTGGTTCTGCGACAGGGTGATGCCGAGCGTGTTCCGGCAGCCGAACTTCGTCTCGGCCAGGTGCGGCGCGAAGCCGTAGCCGGTGCCGATGTCGATGAACTTGTCGTCGGGCTGTATCTGCAGGGCGGTCAGCGCCTGGTCGAACTTGTCGTACTGCGCGTCGCCGAGCTCCTGGTCGTCGAGGTTCCCGATCTTCAGCGGGTCCTTCCACATCGCGCAGGAGTACGCCTTCGTCCTCTTGTCCAGGTACGACAGGATGAAATCGTTGGGCAGGTCGTAATGGGAGCTGACCGCCCGCAGCTTGCGCCGTATGTTCGACGGGAACAGCGCGGTGGTGAGGTAGCGCAGTTGGTACTTGAGCTTGATGCGCCACAGCTTGTCCTGGCGCACGAAGTTGCGCGCCCCGACGAAGGAATACATGTCGCCGTTGAGGTCGGCGTCGCCCAGAGCGTAATGGTCGAGGAACTCGGACAGGTCCGAACGCGCGAGGGCGGCGACGGCCGCCTCGGTCTTGCAGGCCATCTCGACCTTCTCGGGCCCCGAGCCGATCGCGCGGCTCTCGCCCTTGTACGAGACCCGGATGGTGTACGGAAGCGTCGGAAACATCCAGTTCATCGCGTCGCCGGCTTGATCGAGTTTGGACAAAGTTCTCCTCGCTTAGGCTTTAAGCTTAACGGCGGCGCGCGCGCGCGTCAAGGCCGGGGGGTTGACGTTCCCTATATAGGGGCTATACTCCATCCCATGACCATCAAACCCCTCGTCGCCGCCGCCTTGATCGCCGCCGCCGCCCTCCCGCTTCGCGCCCAGGACTACGACAAGAAGGACGTCAAGAAGGCGGAGAAGCTGGCCGCCGACGACAAGGACTTCAAGGCCCTGCCCGAGGACGAGAAGCAGGCGGTCATCCTCTTCATCGCCGCCGAGATCCACGGCCACCGCCGCAGGGCGATCGACGCCGACATCCGCACGCTGAAGGGGGCGAAGCTCGAGGATCTCAAGAAAAAGGCCCGCCGCAACGTCGTCGTGGCCGAGCAGGACAAGGAGGCGGTGTCCGTCCCGGGCGCGAGCCGCCTCGACGTCAAGCACATCGACACGCCCCCCTTCGGCCGCCTGTTCGCCGACAACGAGTGGGACGTGCTCGCGGACTCCGCCGAGGCGCAGACCCTCAAGCAGAACATCGACAAGGTCGCCGACGCCGTCAAGAAGGGCGGCGGACGCCTGGTGTCCATGCACATCGAGTCCTCGGCGAGCACTTTGCGCAACACCGGCAAGGCCGCGAAGCTGACCCACCTCGAGCTGTCCAAGCGGCGCGCCGAGGCCGCCGCGCGCTACGCCCTCGACTACCTCAAGACGAAGGGCTTCGTCCTCGACGAGGACGAGCAGGTGACCCTCGACTACTACGGCGCGAACAAGAACGGCACCTCAGGGGCGTCGAGCCCGTTCGCGGTGCCCGCGGGAACCGATCCCGGGCTCGTCGCCGAAGGCTCCTGCGCGGCCCCGCCCGACATGAAGGCCGCCGCCGCCGCGGGCGACCTCGCCAAGATCGCCGCGTTCTACGACCCCAACAAGTTCGTCCAGCTCACCTTCGACGCGGTCTTCGAGGTCAAGGACGACAAGCCGGGCAAGGAGATCCCCGGCGAGGCCCACGTCGTCACCGCGACCGTGGATTACCGCGATCCGGTCAAGATCAAGCTGCCCCGCATCCGCCTGCCGCGCATCCACATCGGCTGGCCCTTCGGCAACCGGGATCAGCGCAAGGCGCGGCGCGCGGTCCGCTGCCCCAAGTTCTAGAGGCCGGGTGCTGAGCTTCCTCGCGGCCCTGCTCCTGTCGGGGCCGCTCACGGCGCGCGCCGCCGACCCGCCTCCCGACGCGGCCGCCTCCGCCGACGGCGCGGACGCGGACGGCGACGGCACGGTCAGCGGCAAGGAGCGCCGCCAGAAGCGCCGCGCCGAGCGCCGGGCCCGCCGCGGACGCAGAGGCGCCAACGGCGAGATCATGAGCGACGCGGACGCCGACGCCGCCGACGCGGCCGAGTCCTCGTCGCGGAGCTCCGCCGCCTCCGGCAAGGCCTCCGCCGCGGCGGCCGCGCTGAAAAGCTCCTTGCCCCCCGCGGACGCGGCCGGTCCGCCGCCCGGCGGCGCGGCCGGGGCGCCGTCCGGCGGAGCGCCGAGCGCCGCGTCCGGGGGATCGACGCCGCTTCCCGCGGCGAACGCCGGGACCCCGCCCAGCGGCGATCCGGGCAAGCCCCAGGCCCCCTCCGACTTCGTCCTCGCCGCGAAATCCGGCTACGAGCCCGCCTTCGCCGCCGCGGGGCTCAAGCTCGGCCCCGACGGCAAGAGCGTCGTGCGCCTCGACGGCAGGCCCGCCACCGCCGAGGACTACGCCCGCCTGCGCAGGGAGATCTCCTCCATGCCGGCGGCGCTCGGCCGCCGTCCCGACTTCTTCTCCGCCGTGAGCCCCGCCCATTACGCCGACCTCAAGCGCGGCTATAAAGAGAAGAAGGAAGGCGACGCGGTGTACAAGGACGTGGGCACGACCGCGGAGGACCGCGACTTCGTCCACACCGCCTCCTGCGACAAGCTCTCCGGGGAGTGCAACAAGCACGTCGAGAAAGGCTCGTACAAGAAGGGCGACTTCGTCGCCCCCGAGGATCTCGACAGCATGTGGGACGCCCTGCAGAAGGAACTCGACGGCTCCGCCGAGGCGGGCGGCCTGCCCAGCCTCGCGGCGGCGCGCTCGGGCGTCGCGCGCGAGGCCGCGCTCGACGCCGCGCGGGCGCTGACCG